>JAHIPJ010000203.1 GCA_018894445.1 Actinomycetota bacterium | reverse complement strand
TGAAGCATAGTAGCTCTCTCCTTACCCATAGGGAAAGGAGCAATGTCCCACTCAAAGTCTTCTATGTCTCGATATGCTGGGATCATCCATACTCCTTCAAGGGTCATAGCTACTTGCCCAGCCCCGAAAGTGCCACTAGGTATTCCTAAAGTGGCTCGAGTCGGAGCTTCGGCAACTTTTTCTTTAAGCCCAAGATCAACAAAAAACTGAACTGCTTCATAAGACTCAGGCTCGGCGAGAGTCACCTCTCTCTCTTCTGTTGACACTTCAAACAGATTTGGTTTATTGAACAGACCACCTCCGTTTGCCCACATATACACTTGATTGGGCACATCCCAGGTTGTACTCCAAGCACCATACTGGACTATTTTATCTCCCTCTTTAATGGTAAGTTTTTTAGCAGCTTCCAGTAGATCGTCCCAGGTCCAGGTCTCATCTGGGTATGCTACACCGGCCTTGTCGAACATGGTCTTATTATAATACATCATCTGGGGTGCCAGAGCAAAACCCAGACCATAGAGCTTATCCCCTAACTTGGCAAGCGCGAGAGAGCTCTCATAAAAATCGCCCAGGTCGAATTCTTCATCCCTCTCAATGAAGGGCATCAGGTCCTGAATAGCTCCCTTTGATCCAAGTACCGGGGCAGTCACCTCAAACAGCCACATCACATCAGGAGGTGTACCTGCAGCTATCATGGTCATGAGCTTCTCTTCATACTTGTCAACTGGATCCGCAAGGAGCTCTATGGTAATGTTGGGGTTTTCTTCCTCAAAAACAGCGATTACCTTTTCCCAGGTCTCAAGCTCTTGAGGACTTCCCCACACGGAGAACTTCAATGTTACTGGGGCTGCCAGAGCTTCCTCTTCCACAACAGCTTCCTCTTCCACAACAGCTTCCTCTTCCACAACAGCTTCTTCTTCAACTGCTGCTTCTTCTGCTTTACAGCCGTATAATGAAAAAGCTGCAACCATTGATATGCTTAATACCAACACTACTATCCACAATAATGATTTTTTCATTTTCAAATCCTTTCTTTATAATACTTTAAATTACAAAAAACATATAATTTTTCTATAAATCACCTCCTGTCATGCTTTACTTTTTACATTATCTCTGATAAATTTCTTCCGAGATTTGTTTTGGTTACAGCTCTAATATAAGATTATATTAGCCCTCCTGAACAAATCTCTTTCTATTTTATACCTATCACCTCCCTTTAAAGTGTTTTTTTCCATTGTATCTTTATTTTATTACTATTATTTTTTAATGTCTTTCTAAAAAATTTTTAAACTAACTATCCATAAATACTTAACTTATTAACTTCCCCATCCTTGCATTAAGATCTTAATGCAAGGATACCAAAATGAAGAAAATACCAAGCGCTTACGCAAGCGCTTTCTTATAATATAAAAAAAAATGTTTATGTCAAGTTCTTTAAGTTTTCTATTCCTTAAATTTTTAAAACCTCTTGCCTTTCATTCTCACCATAATAACTAACCTAAATAAAAATCATTAACATTAGCAATTATTTTTATAAATCTACTCAAATAATAATCGGATATTTCCCATACTTCTCTACAGCATTCCAGAAAGCAAAAAAATTACTTATGGATGTATCTATCTGTACATGATGGGTTGGACTGATTATGAACCCACCCCCAGGGCCCATATTTTTAATTCTGTCCTTTACTTCATTCTCTATTTGTTCAGGCGTTCCAAAAGGAAGGGTTTCTTGAATATCAATGGTACCCCAGAAACTTAAGTTTTTTCCATAACGTTTCTTTAGATAGTGTGGATCCATGCACTTTGGTTGAACTGGATTTAAAATATCAAGTCCTATTTCTACCAGCTCATCTATTATGGGATAAATATTTCCGTCTGAATGATAAGCAATCTTAAGGTCTGGATTTATAGATTTTAATTCAGAATATAGTTTTTCCATCCTGGGTTTTAAATACTTACGCCACATCTCAGGAGAAATTAACATTCCTTGCTGTCCCCCTACATCATCACCCGTCCATATGATATCTACTCCCAGGCTTGCAAGTTTTTTGCCTGCATACATGTGATAGTTAAAAGGAATATCTAAAATTTTATCTGCAAGCTCCTCATTTGTAATAAAATCAATCAAAAGTTTATCCAGACCTCTTAAAGCCCAGGCAGTTTCAAAAATAGTGCAAACAATTACTCCCATAATAGGATATTCTTTCCCATACTCCTCTATTAGCCTCTTTGACGGTTCATAGCGGGATTCAATAGCAGGGTCAGGAGGAGTGTAAGTTCTTATAGCATTATCTTCTGATAAAGGGTTTTCAGATATCTCAGTATATTTTCCAATACCATATTCAGTTTTATATTCAACAATCTTCCACCCAATACCCCACTCGTCTTTGTAATCCTTATCAAGATTTTTATAATATGAATTAGCAAATCCCTGAGCAGTAAGCAGAATATCGTTTCCTAATTCAAGCTCAAGTTCGTGATTGGTGCCACCATGAGGGTTAAACGGTTCATCTTTTATTTTAAAGTATTCACGTAATTTACTGGCAAATTCTGGAGTAAAGCTTGCCAGCCTGGGTACCCTGTCAGGTTCCCTGTGATTTAACGCTTCCAGTACTCTCTCTTTTGGACTCATTATTGCTTCTGGCTTTTCTACTTCCTTCAATCTTATCTTAATAATTTCTAAATTCTTCAAAAGTCTCAAACATTGCCATAATATTTTCAGGTGGCACTTCTTCCTGAATATTGTGAACAGCACTAAAAATAAATCCCCCACC
>JAHIPJ010000202.1 GCA_018894445.1 Actinomycetota bacterium | reverse complement strand
GACTCCTGAAAATCTGTCTCGCTAATTTCTTTTTCTAAATAATCCCATTTTAAATCAAAAGCATAAGCAAGGATAAATATTATATTTGAAGGAGAAATGTTTAAATACATTATTTATTCCTATTATTTTTCATTATTTTCTTTATCATAAAATTTATTCATAACCCCGGTTATTTCTTCAACTTTCTCTTCTTTATCAAAAAAATATTCCTTTAGAAGTGGCTTAACTCCAAAATCCATAACCTCTTTTAATTTATCACTATCTAAGCCTTCTCTCATAAAATAACTATGTCCTATAGTAAAATCTTCAGAATGCATTTCATCTTTAATTTGATTATTCATATTTTCTATTGCGCCGATTAATTCACTTGCTTTTATTATGCTGCCATTTTCATTTAACCATTCCTCAAGTCTTTTTGATTCACATTTAATATCTACAAAATAGAATCTTCTCCTTAAGGCATAATCCATAATTGCCAAAGAACGGTCAGCAGTATTCATCGTTCCGATAATATAAACATTTTCAGGAATCGAAAATTCCTCTTGTGAGTAAGTAAGTTTTGCTTTCTTGTCTCGATATTCCAATAGATATAATAATTCACCAAAAATTTTAGATAGATTCCCCCGGTTAATCTCGTCAATAATCAATATATATTTTTTATCTCCATCTTCTTTTGCTCTCTGACAAAATAATTTAAAAATACCCTCTTCTAATTCAAAATTCCCATTTTTTGGCCTATACCCTTCAATAAAATCTTCATAAGAATAAGAAGGATGAAATTGAATAGTTTCAATCCTATCTTCTGATTGGGTTAAATATAGGGCAATTTTTTGGGCGACAAAAGTCTTCCCTGTTCCCGGAGGGCCTTGAAATATTATCTGCTTCTTCTTGCTGTTTTCTAAAAGAGAACAAATTTGGTCAAACTTTCCTTCTTTTAAAAATATTTCTTTTAAAACTTCTTCTTTGGTGGGTCCCTTAATATCTGTGTCTGGATTGATCTCCTTTATTATTTTGTCATATTGTGCCTTATTTAATTTAAAAACTGTCCTATGAACTCCTGGAAGCGGATCACTTAATCGCCAAAACTCACCTTTAGGTGGAAGGTAGTCCCATCGCACTTTTCTTCGGCGCCAAAAATCTCCATTAAACAAACCTTTATCTTTTGGCTTATCTTGGCTATAGTCTTCATATTCTCCTGTTATTGTACCAATCCCTCCAATTCTATTTTTTTCCAGGTAAGCTATAACTTTATCTCCAATTTTCATCTCCAGCCGCATATTTTTTACATCTGAAGAGTTGGATTTATTTAGATAGCCAATAGCTATAAGCCCTTTCTCTCTACAGGTTGGCCATAAAATATATCCTTTAGTATCTAATGGTTCAATTACTCGCCAATATTGTACTTCTTTAATTTCTAAATGATAGAAAAAGTCCTGTCCATCAAGCGCAGTTATCCCAACCGGTACTTCAATATCATTTACTTTCAAATCTTTTAATATTTTACTTTTCTTCAAATATTCTCCCATCTTTAAACATAATTCCTGAAATCTTTGATATTTCATTCCCAAAGTATATGATTTCCATTCTTTCTCTTTTTCAATTATTTTTTTAAACTTTTGGAAAATAGAATCCTTATACAAAGGATATTTTTTATAATCATACATGGCTAAAAGATATCCAAATAAAGGGGTTCCTATTTTTGCGTCTTTTTTTATCTTTTTAAATTCTTTAATAATATTATCAATTCTTTCACAAAGAATATCATCACCTTTAAATAATAGGTCCAAAGAATCTAAAACTATTTCAGGTTTCTGTTGAGCAATTTCCTTCAAATCTTCAAGATTATTCCAGTGAACAAAACTTCCGGAAGTAGGATTATATTTAGTAAGAATATCTATCTTTTCTACAACATTATCTACTGTCATAGGTTCTTTAAAAAACTCTTTACTTGCTGTTGGTAGAATATCCCATTTGTATTCCTCGTTCCATAATTCCGGGTCTTTTCTATTTCGTATCTCTATATAATTATTTATCAAATTCTTCGTAACATCAAGGCTAACCCATTCATCAAAATCAAATAACAACTTATCTATCAGCGATTTCCCCTCTTCTGTTGCTATCCCATAATGGTTAAGATGGTTTAAACTATAAAAATCTTGTCGACTATCTAACTCTTCCAAATATAAATAGGCATTAGAAAGCATCCTATATTTTTCTTCGGTAGAAAGTTTTGCAGTTTTTATATTTACCCCTACCTTCTTTAAAAAATCTTCAGTCTTATTATTCCAACCAGGTAATAGTTTTGGATACTGTGCAAGAAAAAGGGGTGACCAAAATGATTTGGAAAACTCATTAATTCTATAATCTCCGCTAAGAATATCAGCGGCTTTTTTAAAAACATCTCCTGCGGAATCAATAAAATAAAGAATACTTTTTCTTATTTGACTAATAGTTGATGACACCGTAGGTATCCCCAACTTAATTCCAACTGGTCCTTCCAGTGTTTTAATATACTTCAAAACTACATCAACTAATTCTTCATCAGATAAACCTGAAAGATATTCTTTATTAAGCAAAGTCTTTTTTCTCTCTTCAGCTTTCTGTCTCTCAAGTTCTGGATATTTTTTATCTTCTTCGTTTTCATTACACCAATTAAAATAACCATCAAGTAACATTTTTAATTTTTCATCATAAAGTGTAAATGGATTTTCCATAGTTTATTTCCTTCTTTCTTATTTTTAATATTAAAAATACTAAAATGTGACGGGGGACGGCAGACCGTGTGACATTATGTGGAATTCATCTGCTATGAACAGTGAATCTATTTCACGGCCGTCTCCAGTGACTTGTTGGATACTTATGATGTCAAGAGTAGATCTATAAACTCCTCTGTCATGCGATATTTATTTACGTTCTTAGATGTCACATCTATTACAAAGCCATAGTTTTCTAGAACATGTACTTTCCCTTGCAAATTCTCATGTTCTTCAAAATAATAGACAAAGTAATGGTCTACAGCATTCAATGCCCATCGTTTACTAACAATGAAAAATTCACGGATAAGATCCTTACCTTCCTTGGTCAAGTCTTTCTTCATCTCAGCGATCAGTTCTGGCATTGATGATTTTACTTTCAGAAATGCGGCTTCGATTGATTTTGTCACAGGCAGATTTTTAAGGAAAGTAGCTAATTCTAATGTTTCGGCGACCCATCTCGTGTGTTTTGCTTTAAGTCCACGAAGAAAATCTGCTGTAAATTTTTCGGACTGGTCATCGACCATTTTATGATCAATTCGACAGAGAAGGATTAGGTTAGGATATGAATCAATTTCGTCGATGAGAAATTCAGGATTATAGCGAGGACCATTAGATTTGTCGGAAACAATGTGACACTCATCTCCTACTACTGACTCATCATCTTGGGTTGTCGCATCCATGATAAGCTCTCTTTTGCAATATGCGCAGCGATTACCCGAATATCCCCACAATAATTTACGTGTTCTATTATTGATGGTCATTTTTCCCCTACTCCCAATATCTCTTCTTATATAAATCTATCTTATGGTTAATTATAGGAAGATTCTTAAGAATATGTCAAATTAAATCAAAAAAACATATAACTATTCTCCTGATTTTATTAGTATACGATACAGCCTTGGAAATTAGGATTTTGACAAAGATCTTTCTCTTGATAATTTTTTTTCTTCATTTCAAACTATCAAACATGTTTTGTATAATTTTCTCCTCATTACTATGAGAATAATTTCTTGGGTATTCATCCTCCAAATAATCGACAGGATCGATATTGTCAATTTCTTCTGCTATTATAGCTTCCAAATCCATTATTTCATCTTGAAAATTAATTTCCAGATTTTTT
>JAHIPJ010000201.1 GCA_018894445.1 Actinomycetota bacterium | reverse complement strand
TAGTTGTGACAGGTGTTGTGTTTTATGTACTGGCTGTTATTAAGATTTCTGTTAAGAAAAAGCAATAGTATTATCTTTAGTATTTAAATAAGAGATAAGACCCGGAAAATAATTTTTTATATTTTGTTCTACTTTTTTTACATGACATAATTAGGTCTAACCCCAATTAGGTTATATTTCTATATATTTTTAAATTTTATTCTTGATTTTTTAATTTTATTATACTATTATTTCTAAGTGTTAGCAGTCTAATAAAGGGAGTGCTGATTTATTTTTATGTTTTTGCATAAATGTATAATATATTTTAGAAGGAGGAAAAGTAATGGGATACAGACCACTTGGTGACAGATTGCTGGTGAAACCAAAGCCTAGTGAAGAAAAAACCAAAAGCGGAATCGTACTTCCGGATTCTGCAAAAGAAAAACCCCAGGAAGGCAAGGTAATTGCAGCTGGTGAGGGAGCACGGAATGAAAAAGGCGATAAAATTCCTATGGAAGTAAAGGCCGGAGATGTTGTTCTTTATTCCAAGTATTCAGGGACGGAAGTAAAAATTGATGGTGAAGAACATCTGATTATAAAAGAAAGTGACGTTCTGGCAATTGTGAAATAAAAGTTTTATTTTAAAAAGGAGGTAAGAAGGTAATGGTTAAAGAGCTTAAGTACGATGAGGTTGCAAGAAGAGCCCTGGAAAGGGGCGTAAATATAATAGCAGACGCAATTAAGGTCACTCTTGGACCTAAAGGTAGGAACGTAGTGCTGGATAAAAAATATGGTACTCCTACAATTACTAACGACGGCGTAACTATCGCAAGGGAAATTGAAGTTGAAGATGTTTTTGAAAATGCAGGAGTTCAGCTCTTGAAGGAGGTTGCAACTAAAACTAATGATGTTGCAGGAGACGGTACCACTACAGCAACACTTCTGGCGCAGGCAATGGTAAAAGAAGGATTAAGAAATGTAGCCGCAGGAGCTAATCCGTTACTGTTAAAAAAGGGAATAGAAGAGGCAGTTAAAATAGTAGTGGATCAGATTGGTCTGATGAGTCAGGATATTGCTACAGATAAAAAGAAAATAGCTGAGGTTGCAGCTATTTCTGCAGCAGACGATACAATCGGGCGTACCATAGCCGATGCAATGGACAAGGTAGGTAAAGATGGAGTTATTACTGTTGAAGAATCAAATAAATTTGGTATCGAGATAGAACTAGTTGAAGGACTGCAATTTGATAAAGGATATCTTTCTCCATATATGGTAACTGATGCTGAAAGAATGGAGGCAGTTTTAAATGATCCTTATATTCTTATTTCAAACCAGAAGATAGCGGCAGTTGGAGATTTAATCCCTATCCTTGAAAAAATTCAGAAGTCTGGCAAACCACTTCTTATAATTGCTGAGGATGTTGAAGGAGAAGCATTGGCAACTATTGTGGTTAATAAGCTTAGAGGCACCCTTACCGCACTTGCAGTAAAAGCTCCTGGATTCGGGGATAGAAGGAAATCTATGCTGGAAGACATCGCCATAGTAACTGGTGGAAAAGCAATAAGTGAAGAGATTGGTGTAAAATTAGAAAACGTTACTCTTGATATGCTTGGTTCAGCCAGACAGGTTAAGGTAGATAAAGAAAATACAACCATTGTTGAAGGAAAAGGCTCTGCAAGTGATATAAAAGGCAGAATAAAACAAATCAAAAATGAAATAGAGCAGAGTGATTCAGATTTTGACAAAGAAAAACTTCAGGAAAGGCTGGCAAAACTCGCAGGCGGTGTGGCAGTAATAAAAGTTGGTGCTGCAACTGAAGTAGAACTAAAAGAGAAAAAGCACAGGATAGAAGACGCCCTGTCGGCTACCAAAGCTGCAGTTGAGGAAGGAATTGTTTCAGGCGGAGGAGTAGTGCTTATAAATATAATCCCAAAAATTGACCTAAAAAAGTTTGAGGGAGATATTAGAACAGGCGCAGCCATTGTAATCAAAGCTTTGGAAGAACCACTGAAGCAAATAGCATCAAATGCCGGTATGGAAGGCTCAGTTGTTGTGGAGAAAGTAAAAAGATTGCCTCAAGGTGAAGGGCTGGATGCTTTAAATGAAAAGTATGTGAATATGATAGATGCCGGCATTATAGACCCGGCAAAGGTTACCAGAAGCGCGCTTCAGAATGCAGCATCTATAGCGGCACTGCTGCTTACAACTGAAGTGATTGTTGCAGAAAAGCCTGAAAAAGATAAAGGTATGATGCCTCCTGGTGGAGGTTATGGCGGAGGAATGCCTCCAATGTAATGACAGCTGATTAAAGTTACTTTAACTTTAATAGTATAAATAGAAGAGATAATAGGGCTGGCTTTTAATTGTAAAGCCAGCCTTATTCATATGGCGGGAAAATATTGAGGACGATTTTAAGTCTTATACCCATTTCACCATAAAAAGTATCATAAAAAAAACCTGCAGTCATACCAAACTCTAAATAAAATTGGCATTGATAATTGCCAAAAACCATATGATAATGGTAAATATGATTACAAATATAATTCTACTTCTTTTAGAGGTGTATTAATTGACAATGAAATTTAAAACAAAAATTGATAAATTTGGAAGAATAGTAATTCCAAAAAAAATAAGAAATGACTTTGGCCTTAAAAATAATACCGAAGTTGAGGTTGAAGCCACTTCGGATAATATAATAGTTCATCCTAAACCCTCAAACCCGTTTGTTATAGATAAAGACGGGATTCTTGTTGTCTGCTCAGAGCCCCTGGAATCTTTTACAGATTTTTTACAAAAAGAAAGAGAAGACAGAATGAAAAGAGTTATTAAGGATTTTAACTTTAAATGTTAATGACTTCATAAGAATTTCGCCACAACTTGCAAAAATTATATCCGAACCCTGATTCCGTAAAGACTAAAAATACATATAATTATGCCAGGGGAATGTTATTTTGTGATAAAATTAAAAAATCACACTACAGAGTTAATGCATCACTTTATAAATTGAATAAATCAATGACTTGTAGTAATATTTCCTTTATTATTATTCTATGGATTTTCAGAGAGTAATTTAAGGTTTTTTAAAGGATTTATATCTTTTTGATTTTTCTAGAGTTTCTAAACCAATATAATAGGTAATTATTATTATATATTATGAATATTGATTTATTTTATAAGATTATATTTGTAATTGCAGCCTACCTTTTTGGCGCTTTTCCTACTGCGTATGTAATTCATAGAATAAAAAAGGGCGACGATATAAGAAAATATGGAAGCGGAAATGTGGGGGGAACTAACATTACCCGTACACTTGGCGCAGGTTATGGTATTTTAACAATAGTTGTTGATGTCATAAAAGGGTTCACACCAATACTGGTACTGTACTTCATTTATCCTCAGATTTATCCTCAGGATAAGAATCTAATACTTCTTTCCATCGTATCCGCTGCTGTTGTATTGGGCCATGATTTTCCTGCCTATATTAAATTTAAAGGTGGAAAGGGAATCGCAGCTTCTTTAGGGGTGGTAATCGGAGTCTCAACCCTGCCATTCATGGATAATCCCATATGGTTGAAGATACTTCCACTTATTATTATTCTTGGCACCTGGGCTGTTATTTTTGCGGTCTTTAGAATAGTATCTCTCGCATCTTTATGCGCGGCTGTTGTTACTCCCATTTCATTTTATTTCACCAGATATGCGTGGCCGATAGTAATTGCTGTGTTATGCTTGTGTATACTTACTTTTATTACTCATAGAGAAAATATTAAAAGATTAATAAAAAAAGAAGAGAAAAAACTTAAAAGATAAGGGGAATAAATGGAAATAGAAATTGGCAAGGGGAAAACTGGCAGAAGATCTTATGGTTTTGATGAAGTATCAATAGTCCCAAGTAGAAGAACCAGGGATCCGGAGGATATTGATATTTCAGTAAATATTGGAGAATATAAGCTTGAACTGCCGGTACTGGCTTCAGCAATGGATGGTGTTGTAGACGTAAGATTTGCTAAAGAAATGAGAAAAATAGGAGGGCTTGCTGTGCTGAATTTAGAGGGGCTGCAGTGCAGATATGATAATGCGGATGAAATTCTGGAAAGAATTTCAAAATTTTCTGCAGGAGAAGCTACCAGTAAAATGCAGAAAATTTATAGTGAGCCCATTAAAGAGGAATTAATTGCTAAAAGAGTAAAACAGATAAAGAAAGAAAGTGATATAGCCTGCGCCTCCTTAACTCCTAAAAATGTTGAAAAGTATTATAATATAGCTATAGATGCTGGTCTTGATATTCTGATAATACAGGGTACGGTAGTTAGCGCTGAGCATGTGAGTAAGACAAAAATGCCGTTAGATTTGAAAAAATTTATTCCCGAATGTCCGGTCCCGGTTATAGTTGGCGGTTGTGCATCATATTCCACTTCCCTGCACCTGATGCGAACAGGAGCGGTTGGTGTTCTAGTAGGTGTCGGTCCCGGAGCAGCATGTACCACAAGGCAGGTGCTGGGGATTGGTGTGCCTCAGGCTACTGCGATTGCGGATGCTTCAGCTGCAAGGGTTAGATATCTGGAGGAAACAGGACAGTACTCATTAGTAATTGCTGATGGCGGTATGCGTACAGGCGGAGACATTGCGAAAGCTATTGCCTGCGGCGCAGATCTGGTTATGATAGGTTCCCCGCTTTCAAGGGCTAAAGAAGCTCCAGGCAGGGGTTATCACTGGGGTATGGCAACCTTCCACCCCGATCTTCCAAGGGGTACCAGAATTAAGACAGATGTAGCTGCTAGCTTGAGAGAAATACTGGTGGGACCTGCATTTGAAAATGATGGAACCTTAAATCTATTTGGAGCTCTGAGAACTTCAATGGCTACATGCGGTTATGAAAACATCAAGGATTTCCAGAAAGCTGAAGTAATGGTTGCTCCATCAATTAAAACAGAAGGTAAACTCCACCAGCAGCAACAGAGAGTAGGTATGGGGGCGTAATATGGATAGTGTACTGGTAATTGATTTTGGCGGGCAATACAGCCAATTAATTACAAGAAGAGTCAGGGAACTCAGGGTTTATTCTGAACTTATTCCCTATGATACTGATATTGAAAAAATAAAGGGAAAGAAACCAAGTGGCCTGATACTCTCCGGTTCGCCATATAGTATTCTATCAAAGGACAGAAAAGCTCCTGTAGTCGATAAAGAGATTTTTTCTCTGGGCATACCTATACTTGGAATTTGTTATGGAATGCAGTTGATAACCCGGTTATTTGATGGTGAGGTTATTACCAGTGGACACAACGAGTATGGAAAAACAAAAATAAAACTGAACTTAAAATCACCACTTTTTAAAGACTTAAAGCCCGTAGAAACCTGCTGGATGAGCCATAAGGATAGTGTGGTTAAGATTCCTCCAGCCTTTAATGTTATAGCTTCCACTCTCAATCTTCCTATTGCGGGCATAGAAGAACCTAAAAATAAAATATATGGGATACAGTTTCATCCTGAGGTAATGCATACTCCATCCGGGATGGATATACTTAAGAATTTCCTGTTTGATATCTGTGGATGTTCACCTACCTGGACCATGGTTTCCATTATTGAAAAACAGATAAAAAAAATAAAAGATAAAGTAAAAGATGGAAGAGTTATATGTGGTCTGAGTGGAGGAGTAGATTCTTCTGTAGCGGCAGTTTTAGTAAACAAAGCTGTTGGTAATAAACTTACCTGCATTTTTGTTGATCATGGGCTTCTTAGGAAAGGGGAGGCAAATAAGGTTGTGGAAACGTTCAGGAAAAATTTTAAAATTAACCTTATCCATGTAAATACCAAAGATAGATTTTTAAGTAAACTGGTGGGAGTTATAGACCCTGAGAAGAAAAGAAAGATAATTGGAAATGAATTTATAAGAATATTTGAAGAAGAGGCATCAAAGATAAAAAATGTAAATTACCTGGTGCAGGGGACACTATACCCTGATGTGATAGAAAGCGGTACCAGAGATGCTGCTAGAATAAAGACACATCATAATGTAGGCGGCCTTCCGGTTGATATGAAGCTTGGATTAATTGAGCCTTTAAGGTTATTATTTAAAGATGAAATAAGGAAGATAGGAATAGAATTAGGTCTTCCGGATGAGATAATCTGGAGACAGCCATTTCCCGGTCCTGGCCTGGCAATCAGAATAATTGGCGAGGTTACGGAAGAAAAGATAAAAATACTTCAGAATGCAGATGAGATAGTAGTTGAGGAAATAAAGAGAGCAGGATTATATAAAAGTATCTGGCAGTCTTTTGCTGTGCTTGCCAGCATTAAAAGTGTAGGGGTAATGGGTGATGAAAGAACTTACTTCTATCCGATAATAATAAGAGCAGTAAGCAGCGCTGATGCAATGACTGCGGATTGGGTAAAGCTTCCACATAAGGTACTTGAAAGAATGAGCACGAGAATTATAAATGAGGTTGATGGAGTAAACAGAGTGGTATATGATATAAGCTCGAAACCGCCAAGTACTATAGAGTGGGAGTAAATGAAAATAAAAAAAGAATCAAAGGAGTATTGATGGAAAACGACTTTAAAGAAAAGTTAAAAAAATATAGAGAAGAGATCAATGAAATTGATAAAAATATTGTAAATTTTCTAAATAAAAGGGCGGAAGCAGTAATGAAAATAAAAAGGTTGAAAGAAGATAGAGATGTACCTTTATACGATGCAAAAAGGGAGGAAGAATTAATTAATAATATTATTAAATATAATAAGGGGCCCCTATATAATGATAATATTATACAGATTTTTGAAAGCATCCTGAGAAATGTTCAGATTTTGGAAAAAGATGAGAGTCTATAAATATCAATATCCGAATATCCGGTTGTTGTATTTTAAAAGTATCTAATAATAATTATTTTATATATTAGAAAGAAATATCTTTAAATGGAAAATAAAAAAGAAAAACTTGAAGGAATTAAAGACAAAAACACTGTAAAACTGATTGAAGAGGGCTATTTTACTGTAATTGCAGGGCCTTGCGCAATTGAAAGCTGGGAGCAATTAGATGCTATTGCAAAGGTGGTAAAAGATCTGGGGCTTTCATTTATGCGTGGTGGGGCTTATAAGCCCAGAACGTCTCCATACAGTTTTCAGGGACTTAAGGAAGAAGGCTTAAAGTATCTAAAGGAAATTAATGTTAAATATGGTCTTAAGACAGTGACCGAGGTTACTGATACCGAGAACGTTGAAATAATAGCAAATAACGTGGATGTACTGCAGATCGGCACCAGGAATATGTCTAATTTTGCTCTGCTTGAGAAAGTTGGCAGGGTGGCAAATGAAAGAAATAAAAAGGTGATCATTAAAAGAGGATGGGCATCATCAATAAAGGAATGGTTGCTTGCAGCCGAATATATAACTTCAAAAGGAAACACAGAAGTGGTACTGTGTGAAAGAGGGATAAGAACATTTGACACTAATACAAGATTTACACTGGATCTGTCAGCAGTTCCGGTTATTAAAAAATTGAGTAAACTTCCTATAATTATTGATCCTTCTCATGCTGTTGGACAGAGTGATCTGGTTACTCCTATGAGCAGAGCAGCAGTTGCAGTAGGTGCAGATGGTCTTATGGTTGAAGCTCATAATAATCCTTCCCAGGCACTTTGTGATGGACAACAGTCCTTAAATGTAAAAGAACTGGTAGAGTTGATGCGACAGTTAAAAAATATTGCAAGTGTTATTGGAAAGAAAATTAGATAGCTTAGTGAAACTTGGAATTAGAAAAATATTTAAACCCCCAGCAAATTAAAGCGGTAAAAAGCACTGAAAAGCCACTCCTGGTCATTGCCGGCGCAGGAAGTGGAAAAACAAGGGTGCTAACTTACAGGATTGCATACCTGATTAAGAGCAGGGGAGTAGACCCCTTTAATATTCTTGCTATTACTTTTACCAATAAAGCAGCCAGAGAGATGAAAAGAAGAGTCATAGAACTGGTTGGCAGAATTGGGGAATATATGTGGGTCAGTACCTTTCATTCATTCTGCGCAAGAATCCTCAGGTACGAGATTAATCACCTGGGCATGTCCAGAAATTATGTGATTTATGATGCTGACGACGCATTAAGTCTGGTATCCAATGTTGAAAAAGAACTGGATATAGATATTAGAAGATTTCCTCCTAAAGCAGTGATGTCAGTCATTAGCGATGCCAAAAATAAGCTTATTGACTATGAAGCCTTCTCAAAAAAGGCGATAGATTATTTCGAGAAAACAGCGGCTAAAATTTACGGGTTATATCAGGAAAAGCTGTTTAAAGCCAACGCACTTGATTTTGATGACCTTTTGATGTTTGCGGTTGACATTTTAAATTTATTTCCGGAAGTAAGAAAGAAATACCAGGAAAAATTTAAATATATTCTGGTAGATGAGTTTCAGGATACAAATATTGCTCAAAATGAAATTGTCTTACTTTTATCGGAAAAGCATAAAAGAATCTGTGTGGTTGGAGATGATGACCAGAACATTTATAGCTGGCGTGGTGCGGATATTAAAAATATTATTAATTTTGATAAGCAGTTTGATGATACTGTGGTCATAAAACTGGAACAAAATTACAGATCCACTCAGAATATACTGGATGCCGCAAATTTTATCATAAGAAATAATGAAAACAGGAAACATAAAAATTTATGGACCGAGAATCCTGAAGGAGAAATGGTTTCAAAATATACAGCTCCAGATGAAAAAATGGAAGTAAGTTTTGTGGTTCAAAATATAGAAAGATATATGAGAGAAAAAAGTAAGAAATATAAGGATTTTGCTATTTTTTACCGGACTAATGCACAGTCCAGAGCTGTGGAAGAATACCTGGTAAGACAAAATATACCCTATAAAATTTACGGGGGTTTAAGATTTTACGATAGAAGAGAAATAAAAGATATGCTTGCTTATATGAAGTTGATTGCGAATCCTAAGGATGTAGTGAGTCTCGTAAGAATTGTGAATGTTCCCAGGCGAAAGATTGGTAAATTAACAATTACTGTTATAGAAAAATATGCCCGTAAGAATAATATGACTTTTTGTGAGGCTTTTTACAGGAGTGATGAAATTCCTCTGCTGGGCAGGAGCGCAAAGGAAAGAATCGATAAATTTATATCACTTATTGCAGATTTTAGAAGCTTTGCCTTAGAGCGTGGGGTTAGTGAGGTATTGCAGAAAATATGGGAAAAAACCGGCTATATGAAAGAACTTGAGCGGGAAAACACCATCGAAGCTTTAAACAGAATAGAGAACTTAAGGGAACTTTTAACTGTTACCAGAGAGTATGAAGAAAAAGCTGTAGTAAATAACATCCCTGCTGATTCCCTTAGAAACTCTCAGGGTTCTGATACTGAAAAGGACTCCAGGGATGTTGGTGGCCTATATAATCTGGATGGATTTCTGGAAGAAATCTCACTCCTTACCGATATTGATAATTATGATGAAAGTACGGATGGACTGGTGCTGATGACTCTTCATAATGCAAAGGGGCTTGAGTTTCCGGTAGTATTCATAATAGGAATGGAGGAAGGAATTTTTCCACATTCCAGAAGTATGAATAGTATTGAGGAGCTGGAAGAAGAAAGAAGGCTGTGCTATGTTGGTATTACCCGGGCCAGGGAAAAGGTATTTTTATCTTCTTCGGTGTCACATAGTATCTATGGTGATACCAGCTTTAGAACTGTTTCGAGGTTTATAAATGAAATCCCCCCGGATCTTGTAATTGATGAAAACAGGATTGAGTCTGAAAGTATGAAGCAGGGCGCGGCAGCAGAAAAAAATGGGTATGGTGGTAATTACAGTTATAAAAAGGGTGATTTAATAGAGCATAAGTATTTTGGGCAGGGTAAAATTTTAAAAGTAAAGAAACTAGCTGAAGACTGTGAACTGGATGTAATGTTTAATCAGGCCGGTTTAAAACATCTGCTGGTAAGTTTTGCTCCTATAAAAAAGATAAAGTAATTTATGTTATTTTAAGTTTTCTGGATTTAAGTCTTCCAGTCCTTCAGTTACGAACCTCCCATCATTTCTTATCAGGATATCATCAAAATAAATTTCCCCGCCTCCATATTCAGGTGCTTGCATGCATACCAGGTCCCAGTGTATCGCAGAATCATTACCATTTGATGCTTCCTTGTAGCACTTTCCAGGTGTGAAGTGAAAGCTTCCCATTATTTTTTCATCGAACAGCGCATCTTTCATAGGCCTTGTTATATATGGGTTGACACCTATGGAAAATTCTCCTATATATCTGGCTCCTTCGTCTGTATCAAAAACCTTATTGATTCTTTCTGTATCACTGGCAGTGGCTTCAATAATCTTACCATTTTTGAAATGCAGGCCGATATTTTCATAAGTAACACCCTGATAGACGGCAGGACAGTTATAGGCCAGCCTGCCATTTACAGAATTTCTTACTGGAGCTGTAAAAACTTCACCATCCGGAATATTAAATTCACCATCACATTTTCTAGCGGGAATATCTTTGGTGGAGAAGGTCAAATCAGTATCTTTACCGGTTATATGAACCTTATCTGTTTTATTCATCAGCTTTACCAGATTATCCATAGCTTTTGACATCTTGCTATAGTCCAGATTGCACACATTAAAATAAAAATCTTCAAAAGCTTCCGTACTGGTATTTGCCAGTTGTGCCATTGAGTTGTTAGGATATCTTATAACCACCCACCTGGTGTTGTTTATTCTTTCCTCATTTACCGCTTTAACAAAATATTTCATATAAGCAGCCATTTTTTCCGGTGCGATATCACTCATTTCACTAACATTGTCACCGGCCCTTATTCCTATGAAGGCATCCAATTCCTTCATACGGACAAGTTCGTATTTAGCCAGAGATTCCAGCTGTTCCGCAGTGTTTTCTTTAAGCAGCTCCCTTATAATGCTATTATCTTTTAAATCTGTATAAGGCACTCCTCCAATTTTATATATTTCTTTTATGAGAGCCCTGGTAAGTGGAATTCCGGAGCTGCCGACACACTCTATTAGAACTTTTTCTCCTTTTTGTACCTTGCAGGAATAATTTACCAGGTTTTTTGCCAGTTTTTCTATTCTCGGATCCATTGTATCACTCTTTTCTTATTTCCAATTGTACTGCCTGTTTATATATAAAAGGTAATTATACAGTAAAAATTTTTAATTAAAATAAAGTATAACAATTAACTAATGGTTCATATGCCCCTAGGTCTATATAGATCAGGGCTCTATGCCTCGGCGGCTTCCTCTATTCTTACTGAAAAGACAGGCGGGGTTACCCTCTCAAGAATGCCTACTAATAAAGATGTTAAGGAAAGGATAAAAAGTTTTAGTAGTATAGGTAAATCCGTAAAAAACTAACAAGTCTTTATTTTCTTAATCTTTCCATAATCTCCATAGTAAGAGAAGAAAATTTATTTTTTAACTTTTTTATATCTAGATCTATTAACATTTCTACTGGCCAACGACTTATCTTGTCAGGAAAATCTTTAACCTTTTCTAAAGCAACAGCCATCCAATACATATCAAAGCCAGGATCTTTTTTCTTGGCGAGATTTGCAAGTTCCAAAAAATTTTCTTTCTCTAAAATAAAATAAAGATCTACCGCATCTCTGGGTTCTGCTCTTCCAAAAAAAGCTAAAAGTTTATCTACAGTAATATCTTTATAATTATTTATTTTAACTCCCAGGTCTGAATCCAAAGGCTCTTCAAATCTAAATGGTGAATCTAATGCAAGTTGAGCTCTTACTATTTCATTTTCTTGCGATATTTCAAATTCCACAAAACTTGAAAATCTGCGAATAACATTTGTAGAGAATTTTTCTTTTCTTAATTCCTCTTCCACTATTCTGGAAAAGGGTAAGATAAGTCCCTTTTGTGCAGTAAAAATATCTAAGTCATAAGACCTCCTATGACCTAAATAGAATTCAGCTAATGCTGTTCCTCCTGTAAGATAAAAGTAAGAAGAATCAGGTATAATTCTAAGACTATTAAGAACTCTTTTCTGAAGTTTGGATATAATTCCCTTACCTTTTAACATTAAAGTAATTCTCCCATAATCTTTCTATATTAGGAGTAAGATTTAGCTCATCAAGCATCATTCTTACTTCTTCCCAATCAAGTTGGGCAATATCCTCACTTCTTCCATATGTTAAGACTTGCTTAATGTACCATTTTCTCTGCCAGTTGTCATTTAGGTCAATTTTATTTTTAGACCATACAATATATCTTTTTAGCTGCGTAGGCATTCCTTTT
>JAHIPJ010000200.1 GCA_018894445.1 Actinomycetota bacterium | reverse complement strand
TGCCGTAAATTTGCAGCAGAAGCGGATTTTTATAAATAAAAAAAGCATATATTGAAAAAATGGTAATTACGCGACCGACCTGGGATGAATATTTTGCATTAATTACAAGGCAGGTAGCAACAAGATCTACATGCCTTAGAAGAAAAGTTGGCGCTATAATTGTAAAGGATAAGAGGATTCTTACGACCGGCTATAATGGTGCACCGATGAGGGTGAGGAATTGTCTTGAGATAGGAACATGCTTGAGAGAAGAACTGGGAGTGCCCGCGGGTGAAAGACACGAAATTTGCCGTGGCCTGCATGCTGAACAGAATGCAATCTTCCAGTCTGCATATCATGGGGTGCAAATAAGAGACTCGGTTATTTACTCCACAACCCAGCCCTGTGTCCTCTGTGCTAAAATGATAATAAACTGCGGAATTAAAAAAATATATTATTTTGAGGATTACCCCGACCCTCTTGCTATAGAACTCCTTGACGAAGCAGGAGTTGAGTTAATAAGACTGGATTTTTAATTAAAAAAATTTTTTAAAGAGTATAGTTGCTGCGAATTTTTTACTAAGCTGCTCTTATTTTTTAATTCACCTTTATTTGTTATAATAGCCTTTACTTTTTTATTAGGGAAAATTACTTTTTTTATATTTATGGAAAAGTTTATTATAAATGGCGGAAAAACTCTGTCTGGAAAAGTTAAGATAAGCGGGGCCAAGAATTCTGCATTAAAGTTGATGGCAGCATCGATACTGGCCGACAGCAAAACTATCTTAAGAAATGTACCAGAAATTGAGGACGTCAATATTATGATAGAAGTGCTCAGGACCCTTGGCGCCGTGGTAGATGTGGACGTGGAAAATAAAGTAGTTGAAATTGATCCAGGGAGTATCAGCAGCTATGAAGCACCTTATGAACTTGTGAGAAAGATGAGGGCTTCGATACTGGTAGCAGGGCCGCTCCTGAGCAAGTTTGGTAAAGTTAAAGTTGCCATTCCGGGTGGTTGCAATATTGGCTCAAGACAAATCGATCTTCACCTTAAAGGCTTTGAAGATATGGGAGCAAAATATTCTATAGAACATGGATATATTAATTGCCAGGTTGACAGTAATGAAGCTGGAGCGAAGCTTTTCGGTACAATGGTGAATCTGGATTTTCCTTCCAGAGGGGCTACTGAAAATATAATGATGGCGGGGTGTCTTGCTGATGGCCAGACAGTTATTAATAATGCAGCAAGGGAACCTGAAATAGTAGACCTGGCTAATTTTTTAAACTCAATGGGTGCAGACATACAGGGAGCAGGCGCGGACTGCATCATTGTAAATGGAGTTAAAAGTCTTGATGGTACAGATTATGAAGTCATGCCTGACAGTATTGAAGCAGGTACTTTTATTACTGCGGCAGGTTTATGTGGTGATAGAGTAGAAATTGAAAATGCGAGATGGAAAAATCTTGAAATATTTTATTCTAAGTTAAAAGAAATTGGTGTAAATATTTCTATTGTTGATGAAAACAATATAAGTGTAGATGCACCCCGAGAAGTATACAGGCCCACCAATATCAGCACTCTTCCATACCCTGGCTTTCCCACAGATTTACAACCAATAATAACAGTTCTTCTTTCGGTTGTTCCCGGTGTATCAATAGTAACTGAAAATGTATTTGAAAACAGGTTTATGTACGTGGACGAACTGAACAGAATGGGAGCGGATGTAAAAATTGACGGGCATCATGCTGTAATCAAGGGGGTTGAAAAATTATCAGGAGCTCCGGTCCGGTCATTTGACCTGCGTGCTGGGGCGGCTATGGTCCTTGCAGGACTTGCGGCAGAAGGGTCTACAGAGGTAAGTGACATACATCATATCCAGAGGGGTTATGAGGATTTTGTAAAGAAGTTAAGGAACCTGGGTGCTGATATCAGAAAGGTCAGTTAGCATATGGTCAGGAATTTTAAATACTGATTTATTATAAAATTTAATTTTGATAGTAATATGTATGAAAAAGAATAAAAGTAAAGCGGAAAATGAGATTGAAAAAAATAAGGATAAAAGAGGATTTAAAAAATTACCTTTATATATAAGGATAATAGTAATAGTTTTATCTTCAGTAATTTTTATCGGAGGCGCAGGAGCGGGCGGCATCTTTCTTTATATTAATTCAATAAACAGTAGTATAAATTCGATTACTACTTCGGAAGTAGAGAACATACTCACCACCATAGAATCTCCCCGGGAGCCGGTTACTATCCTTGTACTTGGCCGGGACAGCAGGGATGCTGAAAATGATTATGGCAGGGCTGATACCATAATGCTTTTTTATTTAAATCCTGAAGAAGGAACCGGCAGCCTTCTTTCAATTCCCAGGGATACTCTGGTAGAAATCCCCGGCCATGGGGAGGATAAAATAAACGCTGCTTATGCCTATGGCGGGGAAGAGCTTATGATAAAAACAGTCAGTTCTTTTCTGGATGCGGAAATAAACCATTATGTAACTCTGGATTTTGAAGGATTTGTACGGTTAATAGATGCTCTGGGAGGTGTAGATATTACCATTGATAGACCTATTGTTGATCCCAAGAGCGGAGCTAATTTCTCGGCTGGCAACCACCACCTCACAGGAGAACAGGCATTATCATATACCCGAAGCAGGTCTACAGAACTTGGAGATATTGGCAGAATTCAGCGTCAGCAGCAGTTATTTAAGGAACTCTTAAGGCAAAAATTAAATGTAAAATACTTATCCAGTGTTCCATATTACTTTAATATTCTGGTAGAAAATACAAGAACGGATCTGGATATTATAACTATCCTTAAATATTCGAAGGCTGCTCTATCTTTTAATTCCGAGAATTTTGAGACGGCTATTATTCCTTCTCGTTCAGATTGGATAGAAAATGGAACTATTAGTGTTCAGATTCCGGACATTGAAGAAGCAAGAGCTATGTGGGAACGTATAATTAGTGGTGAGCCTGCAAGCAAGTATAATGCAGAGTATGTTGAGATTGATAAAATAGTGGATTCAATGACCCAGGATACAGAATATAGATTTAAAATTAAGGTGAAAAATACCGGAGCTTTGACCTGGAATAGAAATGGCAATAATCCGGTATACCTGAGTTATCACTGGATAGATTTTAATAGCAAAGAAAAGGTAGTTTTTGATGGTAAGAGAAGTATTATACCTGAAGATGGAGTTAATGCAGGCGGTGAGATAGTATTCGATCTGACTGTAATATCCCCTTCTGAACCTGGTGAATATATTCTACAGATAGATCTGGTGCATGAAGGTATAACATGGTTTTCCTCTCAGGGAGTACCGTCTCTGGAGAAGTTTATAACTGTAGATATATCTTATGCTGCTCGATATAATGATGGAGGCACTACTCCGACTTATGTAGATAAGGGACAGGAATTTAACGCGCAGGTTAAGGTGAGGAATAACGGGTTTCTATTATGGGAACATGAAGGTGATAAGTATAGAATGGATTTAGGAACTCATTGGATAAACAGGGATACGGGAGAAATGATCATCTGGGATGGAAATAGAGGACTGCTTCCGGAAGATGTCTCTTATAATGAGGAAGTAATTGTAGATATTAAAATTAAAGCACCGGATAAGCCGGGAAGGTATATATTACAATATGATATGGTACATGAAAGAATCACCTGGTTTTCTGAAAAAGGAGTAATACCCCTGGAAGTAAATGTAGATGTTGGCCGGGTTATAGATAAAAGTATAACCAGTCGAACCTATATTATAATTTCTAATGGTAATGGCATAAGCGGATCTGCGGTAAAGTTTAAAGATTATTTAAAAGTCTACGGATTTAAGATACTGGGCCTTTCCAATGCGGATAGTTATAATTATGAAAAAACTGTAATATACTATAGCAAGGAAAATAAAGAAAAAGCAGACCAACTGGCGATAATCTTTTCGAGTTATGAGATGAAAGAACTGTCATCAAGTATTTTTAAAGAAATATATGGCAAAGATGCAGATGTAGCCATAATAGTTGGTAAAGATTATTTAGAAAATATACAGTAAATTATAGCTCGTAAAAAATTGAAATATTGAAATGAATTTACTAAAAATTAAAAGTAATATAATCCAGGCAATATTTGATATAACCATATTCTTTTCATCATTTATTATATCTTTCTATTTAAGAGGGCAGTTAAAAATAGGAGGATTGGAGAGTCTTGCCCCGAAATACACCGAATATTTTATAAGATACACTTTGATAATAGTTGGTGTTAAGCTTTTGAGCTTCATTTTATTTGGCATCTATAAAAAAATCTGGAAGTATGCCAGCTTAAGGGATTTTCTTACCATAGTTGAATCACTGGTTATAAGTACTGTAATTATGGTATTTGTTTTCTATATAATTGAAGTAGAGTATTTTCCAAAGAGCATACTTATAATAGATTTTCTCCTTACTTTAATACTAATTGTGGGTTCAAGATTCTCAGTCAGAATGTTTAACGAGATGAAATTTGGAAGCATTTATACACGCAGGAAGAGAACCTTGATTGTTGGTGCCGGTGATGCAGGTGAGATGATAGTAAGAGAGATGATAAGGCAGAGGGATAGCGAATATGTTCCTGTAGGATTTTTAGATGACGATAAGGCGAAAATCGGACATCAAATTCATGGGATAAAAGTTTTTGGAAAAACTGATGAGGTTAAGAAATTTATTAAAAAACTGGCTATTGATGAAATAATAATCGCAATACCCTCAGCCAGTGGTGAGGTTAGGAAGAATATCACTTTTAAGGCAAAAGAAGAAGGGATATTTTGTAAAACCCTTCCCAACTTGTATGAGATAATAGATGGAAGAGCGCACCTATATCAGATAAGGGATATACGGATAGAAGACATTTTAGGCAGAAAGCCCGTAAATCTTAATTATAGTCAGCTTTTAAGTCAGCTTGAAGGCAAATCAATCCTTATAACTGGTGCAGGGGGATCTATTGGTTCCGAGCTTTGCAGGCAGGTGATAAGGTTTAAACCATCAAATCTGATTCTTGTTGATCATTCTGAGAATAATGTATTCTTGATAGAACAGGAACTTACCACAAAGCTTAATTATCCTAATGCCATACCTATTGTTACGGATATCAGGGACATTTCCAGTGTCAAAGGTGTATTCAAAAAATATAAACCGGAAATTGTATTTCATGCGGCAGCCTATAAACATGTTCCGCTTATGCAGTTAAACCCGGAAGCCGCATTGCAGAATAACTTTCTGGGTACAAAAGCAATGGCAAAATTGTCTATCTCCAGCGGAGTTAAAAAATTTGTAATGCTCTCTACGGATAAGGCGGTTAATCCCAGCAATGTAATGGGTATATCAAAATTGCTTTCTGAAAAATATCTGCAGACACTTTCAAAAGTTAAGGATACGGTTTTTATAATTGTAAGATTTGGAAATGTGCTTGGGAGCCAGGGTAGCGTCGTACCCATATTTCAAAATCAGATAGAGAATGGCGGACCTGTAGTTGTCACTCACCCAAAAATGACAAGATTCTTTATGACCATTACTGAAGCCTCGCAGCTGGTAATACAGGCATGTGTCATGGGCAATGGTAGCGAAATATATGTTCTTGATATGGGAGAACCTATAAACATCTTAGATCTGGCTAAAAATATGATTAGACTTTATGGGATGGAGCCTGGAAAAGATATTAAAATTACTTTTTCCGGGGTAAGACGGGGAGAGAAATTTGCCGAAGAACTAAAAAATAGTGATGAGAAACTTATACCCACAGGTTTTCCTTCGATATTTGTAACCAGGAATAAAAGTAAGGAAAACATGGAAGAGATACAAAACTTATTGTTTAATATTGAAAAAGAGATTCAGCTTTATGACTATAAAAACCTATTTAAAGATCTAAAAAAGATTGTTCCTAATTTTAATGAGAAAAAAATGTGGTCCTCCAAGCTGCAGATATAGAGACTGGCGGGTTTTTGGTTTATGGTTTATAGAGTTACAAAAAGAATTTTTGATATATTATTCTCAATTATTTCAATAATATTATTTATCCCTTTTTGGATTATCATACCAATACTGGTAAAAATTGATTCCCCGGGAAGCGTAATATTCAAGCAGAAAAGGATTGGTGTAAATAGCCGGTATTTTACCATATATAAATTCAGGACCATGAAGAAAGGCACTCCTGATATTCCCACAGATGAACTAAAAAACCAGAGCAATTTGAACACAAGGGTTGGAACAATACTTAGGAGATTAAGCATAGATGAAATTCCTCAACTTATAAATATATTGAAGGGCGATATGAGTTTTGTAGGTCCCAGGCCTGCATTATATAATCAGAAACTGCTGATAAAAATACGGAAAGAAAAAGGTGTGGATAAAGTCCGGCCAGGGGTAAGCGGGCTTGCTCAAATTAGTGGAAGGGATGAGCTTTCAATTCCTGATAAGGTTATGTATGATGAGTTATATATTAAAGATGCTTCAATACTATTGGATATAAAGATTTTTTTAGTTACAGTAAAAGCAATACTTACTGGTAAGGGTGCAAACTGATCCAAATATTTTTTGGTGATTTATTTAATTTTTTTTAAAGCAGCAGTTATCTGATTGTTTATGTTTTTAATCCTGGACTTCTAACTCATTTATTAATTTTTCTATACCATCTTCAAAGCTTTTAGGAGAGAAGTTAAAATCTGCTCTGGCTTTATTATATGGATATGATTTATTGATTACCATTCTCTCTATCTGGTCGGCAACCAGAGAAGGATTTTTAGAAATTTTGGAGTATATTGAGATTAAGAGTATGCCGAGTTTAATGGGGATTTTTATTACTTTAAATTTCTTTTTTAATTTGTTTCTCACAATATCCAGCATTTCATTATATTTTAAAGGATTTTTACCGGCTATATTATAGGCCTTACTATAGGTTTTTTTATTATCTAAGATACTAACAATAGAGTTGGCTACATCTTCAATATATATGGGCTGGATTAGATTATTGCCGCTTCCGAAAGTTATAAAAAAACCTTTCCTTTTTATAAACCGGATCATTTTTGAAAAATTAATATCATTTTTTGAGCCATATATCATAGAAGGCCGGAGGATTGTATAGTTCAGACCGGATTTTTTTATCAGGCTTTCAGAATCTATTTTTTGCTTCTTAACCATACTTTCAAGGGGGATTAAAACAGTAGTGGAGCTTATAAAAACAACTCTTTTAAGTCCGGTGCGCTTGACTGTGTTCAGGAAGGTTTCCAGAAGATGAGTATATTTAAGGTCAATCATATAAACTGCGCTTTTTGCTTTTTTGATGGCTGAAATTATCGAATCCCCGCTCTGCAGTGTTCCTGTATTAAATTTAATCTTTTTACCTGCTGACCTTGCAGCATCTAAAAGTCTGGACCTATCGCTATCTGTTCTTACCAGACAATTAACATCATAATTATTTTCCAGTAGTTTTTTTAGAACTGGCGGTCCCAGGAAACCTGTTGCTCCGATAAGTAGAACCATTTTTACCTTTTTCCTTATATCAGTATGTGAATATTTTATAGTTATTTTTTTAACAAAACAGAATACTTCAAATAGTCAGGGCGCCTTCCTTATTGCTGTAATTATATCTTAATCAAAAATCATCTGGAACTTTAGAAAATTTTCATATTAATATGTCAAAACAGTCAAATCCCCTTGGTACAATAACTT
>JAHIPJ010000199.1 GCA_018894445.1 Actinomycetota bacterium | reverse complement strand
GTGGATTATATTTTATACCGAAATCAATAAGTGCGCTCGTTTTTTTATATCTTATAATTAGAGATGAGTGATACTTATGTTCTGTGTTGCTTTCTTCAATCTCACCTTTTGTGCCTGGAAACTCGATTATCATATCTTACTTATTCTCTAATCCTGGCATTAAATTTCTTGCCTAAACTTTCCAGTATTCTATTTATTATTATCTCTATCTCTATGTCCTTTAAAGTTCTGGTGTCATCCCTGAAACTCAGGGAGTAAGCCATACTTTTCTTGTCCTTTTCTATCTGTTCCCCTCTGTATATATCAAAAAGTCTTATCTTTTTAAGCAGTTCCGTCCCGTTTTCTTTTATTTCATTTACAATATCTTCACTCTTTATTTTATTATCAACTACAATTGCAAGATCAATATCTATAGAAGGAAACGCAGGTACGAATTTATATTTTTGGGTCTCTTTTATATTATTTATAAATTTATCCATATCCAGTTCCATATAATAGGCATCCTGTCCGGTTTCAGTCTCCTCTATTATTACCGGGTGAATTTTGCCAATTATTCCCACATCCAGATCTTCAATGTTGACTATTCCGCTGGTCCTGGGGTGGAAAAATCTGTACTGTCTCTCTTTTATCCTTAAACTGCCATAAGGATAATATCTCTTGCATATAAATTCTAAAATACCTTTCAGATCATAAAAATCAAAAGCTCTTTCCTTTTCATCCCATCCTTTCTGTGCTGCTTTTCCGGTTAACATCACCCCGAGCATATTTATTTCAAAAGGCAATTTACCAGAACTGTTTTTCTTAAAAACTTTTGATATCTCAAATATTCCAATATCTTTTATATTATGATTAATGTTATCTTTAATATTTTTCATAAGTGCCGGAAGAAGCATTGGCCTTAACAGCTTGAAATCTTCATTAATAGGATTTAATATCTCTACATTATTCTTATACCCATCTTCCAGATTTATTTTAAATTTTTTAAGTGATTCAGCACTAATAAAAGAATAGTTTATAACTTCAACCAGTCCAATATCGCAAAGAGCCTGTCTGATATCTTTAATTGTTTTCTGATATAGACTATATTTTCCACGCCTGTCTCTTGTTGAAGTAGGAATAGAATCCAACCTGTCGTACCCATAAATTCTTGCTACTTCTTCAACAAGATCGATCTCTCTTTCAAGATCTTCATATCTAAAAGAAGGAACTGTTGCCTCTATGCTATTATCTTTTATTCTGTTACTGATTTTTAAATTTGTAAGAATGCCGGATATCAAACCTGCATCAATATCTTTGCCCAGAACCTGGCCGACTTTGCCTACTCTTAAATTAATCTTTCTTTCTCTTTCTACTTTTTTAAAATTATCATATATACATTCTTCCGTTTTAAAATTGGCCACTTTTTCCAGTAGATCTTCAAACTTCCCTATTGCAAATACAGTAAGCATTGGGTCAATTTTTTTTTCAAACCTGTTTGAAGCTTCCGACCGGAGCCCAATTTTTTTAGAAGTCCTCATTATGGAAGGTCCGTAAAAATTTGCCGATTCCAGTAATACATTTTTTGTATTCTCACTTATTTTAGTATCCTTTCCACCCATTATACCGGCAATAGCCACAGCTTTATCTTCATCTGCTATTACCAGTGCATCATCATCCAGTATCCTTATGGAATCATCAATAGTTTTTATATTCTCCCCTTTTCCTGCTCTTCTGACTATAATCTTATTTGAATATAACATGTCTTTATCAAAAGCATGTAGCGGTTGACCGGTTTCCAGCATAACATAATTAGTCAGGTCAACAATTAAATCTATTGGTCTTACATCACATAGGATAAGCCTGTTTTTAAGCCATTGAGGCGACTGGATGTTGGGTATATTTCTAAAAAGTTTTGCCGAATATCTGGGGCAAAGATTATAATCATCTATTTCAATTTTAAATTTAGAATCTATATTCAATCTTTTTTGAAAATCATATTCACCAGTTATAAGTTCAGCGCCAATTAAAGCGCTGATTTCTCTTGCAATTCCTATTACACTCAGACAATCAGGCCTATTGGGCGTAATCTCAAGCTCCAGTACAACATCATCCAGACCAACTGATTTTGAGAAACTATCACCTACCTCACAACTATTATCCAGAATCATAATACCTTCTGATTCGGAAGAAAGACCTAATTCCATTTCTGAGCACATCATTCCTTCGGAAATCTGGCCTCTTATCTTATTTTTTCTTATAGTAATATCCTTAACTTTTGCTCCGGGTAGCGCTACAGCAACTCTATCTTCCTTTTTAAAATTTTTAGCGCCACAAACTATGCTCAGTTTACTTGAGCCAATGTCTACTTCACATAATGATAATTTATCAGAATCAGGATGAGGAGAAAAATCAACGACTCTACCAATAACTATATCCTTATATTTATCACCCATATATTCAACTTTTTTTACTTCAGTTCCACTCATAGTCAGAGCGCTTGCAATATTTTCAGGTTCAAGCCTTTCAGCACTTAAAAATTCGCCTATCCAGTTTAATGTTACTTTCAATCTTTAAGCTTCCCTCTCTATTAAATATTTCCTTAAGATAAAGATCATTTTAAAAGATAACCGGTTATCAAACATATATCAGATTAATGATATTGGAAGTTAAAATTGATTGATAAATCTCAGGTCATTTTCGAAAAATAACCTTAAATCATCAATGCCATACCTTAACATGCAAATTCTCTCTATACCCATTCCAAAGGCAAAACCACTAACTTCTTCCGGATTATATCCTACAAATGAATATAGATTCGGATCTACCATTCCAGCCCCAAGAATTTCAAGCCATCCAGACCCTGAACATACCCTGCATCCTTTCCCACCACAAATATTGCAGGAAACATCAACTTCAGCACTCGGTTCTGTAAACGGAAAATAATGAGGCCTGAATCTGACTTTCCGGTCCTTTCCAAAAATTTCATGGGCAAATGTTTCAAGTGTCCATTTAAGGTTACCGAAATTTATGCCTTTATCTATTACCAGGCCCTCTATCTGAGTAAACATAGGAGTGTGTGATACATCATAATCTCTTCTATAAACTTTCCCCGGTACTATTATTAATAAAGGAGGCTTGTGACTCTCCATATATCTTATCTGAACTGGTGAAGTATGAGTCCTCAGTAATATATTTTCGGAAATAAAGAATGTATCATGTAGAGACCTGGCTGGATGGTCCCTGGGAGTGTTTAATGCTTCAAAATTATAATAATCAGTTTCCACTTCGGGACCCTCCGCTATTTCGAACCCCATCCCGATAAAAATTTCTTCAATTTCTTCAACAACCTGGGAAATGATATTCTTTCTACCCGTACCGGTGCTTCTTCCCGGCAGTGACAGATCTATACTTTCTTTCCTTAGTTTATTTTTATACTCAATATTTTTAAAAATTTTTTCTTTTTTTAGAATATCTGATTCTATTTTATTTCTCGCAGTATTTGATTTTTTGCCAGCTATTGGTTTAATATCATCGGGTAAATCACCAATGTTCTTTAAAGTTTTAATTAAAAAACTTTTTTTCCCAATATATTTTGTTCTTATCTTATCTAATTCAATTAAATTTTTTACCGTTTCTAATTCTCTGGTAAAATTATCCAGTTCTGTCTTTATCTTTTTTTCTAACTGGTCTATATTTTTTTCTTTTTTACTCATAATTTTATAGGTGTTGTCCCTAAATAATATTTTCGCTTCCTGTTTGCTGATCTCACTTCTTTGCAATTTCAGTTAATTTTTGAAAAGCATTAGAATCGCTTACTGCAAGTTCTGATAATATTTTTCTATTAATATCAACACTTGCTTTCTTCAGTCCATTTATAAATTCATTGTATGAAATTCCATTTATCCTGGCTGCAGCGTTGATTCTGGTAATCCATAACCTCCTGAAATTTCTTTTATTATTCTTTCTATCCCTGTATGCATAGCTCATTGATTTGAGCAGCTGCTCTTTAGCAATTTTATAACTCCTGCTTTTAGAGCCGTAGTATCCTCTTGCTTCTTTTAATACTTTCTTATGTTTTCTTCTTTTGACCAGTCCCCTTTTAACTCTGACCATTTTAATCACCCCTTCCTTATCTGCATAATAGTCTTCTTACTTTTTTCTTATCTGCAGCAGAAACTTCTTGTTTTCTCCCTAACCGCCTTTTTCTTTCAGCACTCTTTTTAGTCAGAATATGACCTTTATATGCTTTTACCCTGACAATCTTTCCGCTCCCGGTAACTTTAAATCTTTTAGCAGCACCTCTATGAGTTTTAATTTTCGGCATAATAACATCCTTCCAATTTGATTTATACGAGATAACAATTTTATTTTTAAACTGGTGCCAAAATCATAATTATATTGTATCCATATAGCTTGGGCTCTATCTCCAGCACACATTTATCTTTTAATTCTTCTATTAACTTATCCAGAATATTCATCCCGAGTTCTTTATGCACTATTTCTCTGCCTTTGAACATAACGGTTATTTTCACCTTATGACCGCTTTTTAAGAATTTTTCTATTTGCCTTTTTTTAGTATTAAGATCATTGATATCTATTTTTGGTCTTAACTTGATTTCTTTTATAATAATCTGTGATTGCTTCTTTTTCTTTAATTTTTCTGATATCTCAAGTTGATATCTATATTTTCCATAATCCATTATTTTGCAGACAGGTGGATCGCTTTTAGGTGAAATTTCAACCAAATCCAGGCCTCTTTCCACAGCAGTTTTTAATGCTTCTTTAACCGGAACTATTCCAATCTGGTTACCATCTTCCGCAATTAATCTAACATCAGGTACTCTAATTTGTTCGTTTACACGAGTTCTCTTGCTGTTATTAAAATTACACCTCCTTAAATATTTTT
>JAHIPJ010000017.1 GCA_018894445.1 Actinomycetota bacterium | reverse complement strand
AGAGCCAGTACAAATGCAAACACCCTGTTTTTATTATAAAGAAGCATTCTTCTATAGTCTCCCGGTTGAACCCCGCCAAAGCTTAAAGCAGCCCTCGTTGCAAAACCTGCCGAATAAATAGTGGAGGTTATATCTTTACCAAATGGGACCAGCCTTGTATTCCAACCTAATTCTACTCCCTCTTCAGCTAGTTGCTCAGCCATAGTTTTTCCATCAGTGGACGCTGACATAAAAACATAAATATTTTTTTCCTGGAGTTCTCTTGCAATTTTAACTGCAGTCTTGCTATCCTTGCATGCTCCCACACAGGCAGCAAAGCCAGGTGCTGTCCCGTCAACAAATTCAATCCCTCTTTCCCTGATAATCATGTCTGTTGCTGCACCAAGCCAGATACCGCTGGCAGGAGAAGGTCCGTCTATATACTTTATGGCTTCTATTATTTCTTCCACCCATAGAGTGGCAATCCCTGCATCTAACGTGCCACCTAAATACGGAAGCCATAATTTCTCATCCGGAACAGGAGGAAGCAATTTCTTTGCCTCATCAAGAACTTTTTCCGCATCCGATAATTTTTCGACTTTAATTCCTGTCATACTGTATATAATCGGAAGATAATACCCTGTATCAGGGAATTCTATTTTCTGGTCTTTGCCATGTTTTTCAATGCATTCTTTTAATGTTTTTTCTGCACGTTTAAAAATTTTATATGCGCCCTTTATGGCACTGGTTGCAATGATTTTAGACATCTTTTAAAGTCCTCCTTGCTTCCATATCTAGTAAAACTCTTTCCTTTTTTATATCTATCCTAAGTGCCTTTCTTTTTTCCTGTATAACACTTATTACCTTGTCCAGTAACTCTTCTATATCTGCAATATACTCCAGCTGACCTCCATATTTTTCCTGCCACCCTTTTGTCATTATATCTTTTACTTCACTGCTGGATTCTACAGGTATTGGCTCACCGCTAAACGCTACATAAGCACCGGAAGCAGCAAAATAAGAACCTATTGAAAGTGCTTTCTCGCTCATCCATTCAGGGGCAATCCCGGCTATTGGAAGATCGCTAATATCTTCACCCAGTCCCCCTTCACTTACCATCTCTGATACCACGGTCAGTATCCTTGAATTATCAACGCATGATCCCAGGTGAAGTACGGGAGGCATACCCACTGCTTCACAAATAGAGCGCAAGCCCTCACCCGCATATTCTAAAGCCTCCGGTATCATCAAGCCGCATTTAGCTGTTGAAAGAGCTCCACACCCTGTAGCGACTACGAGGTAATCCCTTTTAATCAGCTCCCTGGTTAAATAATTATGGTATTTATCCTGGGTTATTCTCGCATTATTGCATCCCACTACTCCAACCACACCCTGTATTCTTCCATCAATAATGGCATCATTTAAAGGTCTGAAAGACTCTCTGAACTTCCCTCCCAGCATATACCTGATATACTCATGTGAAAAACCGCCAACCAGGTCAGATGTAATACTGGGAATATATACTTCTTTCTTCCTGTTTTTAAAATTGTCTATTGCCATCCTGATTATTTCAGTGGCTAGCTTTACACCATTATTTTCTTCAAACTCCATGTGAATTGCCCCGGGTATTTTACATTTTGGCGAGGAAGTTATAAGTTTGGTATGATATTTTTTGGCAAGTTCTCCTAAAGACTGCATTATACATTGAATATCCACAACCATAACCTCAACTGCCCTGGTCATTATCGCCATTTCCTGAGAAAGGAAATTACCTATTGGCGCTATACCCTGCCTCATCAAAATTTCATTTGCAGTGCAACATATTCCAACAACATTAATACCACTGGCGCCTTTACTTTTTGCATACTCTAACAGTTTTTTATCATCGGCAAGCTCTGCGATAATCTCTGAAAGTGTGGGCTCATGGCCGTGCACCACAATGTTTACTTCACCTTCTTTTAGCATTCCCAGATTAGTTTTAGCCCTTCTTGGTTCAGGAGTGGTAAACAGGATATCAGTAATCTCGGTACCTATCATAGATCCTCCCCACCCGTCAGACAAAGCTGTCCGAAGGGCTTGATCCAGGATATGTTCAGCATCCTGGTCCACTCCCATATTAGTGCGGTGCATTGTCTCCACTATTTCTCTATCAATACCTCTGGGAACAATCTTATATTTTCTCCATATCCCCTGCCTTTTTTCAGGAGCAATTTTTACCAGATCAATCTCGCCAGTCTGCTGTCCAAAAAGTGACAGAGCTTTTTCTGAAGTATCCTTAGCAATTTCTTTTATATCCCTATCATCAATCTTAACTCCGAGGTTTTTTGCAAATTTCATTAATTTAAATTCATCTTTTATTTTTAATCCTTCAGCTTTATCCTCCGCAACCAATCCCAGCAGGTGGGCCAGATCCCTTCCATGATCAGAATGGGCTGCGGCACCCGCTGCAATGTGACGGGCCAGATTTCTGGCAGCTATGGTCCCCATAGTGGCACCACACAATCCGGTCTTATCTTCTCTTACCCTGCAGGGACCCATTGCGCAATTTTTACAGCAAATCCCCGATATGCCAGAACCAATAGGACAACATTTCATTGACTCGGACCTGTCAAAAATGGTAGATACTTCATCACCCATTTTTTCCATAATTTCGATAACTGCCCTGTCTTCGGTTATCTCCTTATATTTTTTTTCTTCTCTTTCTTCTTTCATCTTATTTATCACACTACCCTTCCCGGCTTAAAAGTCACCATAAATCTTTTATGATCTCTTTAATTAGGCTTACTGCTTTGGGGTGTCTCATTACAATAATATCAGTTCCTGAAAGCAGCATACTCATACATGAAATTGTTTCCCAGTTTATTCCCCTTTCTTCCTGACTGCCCCACTGGGGATAGTTCTCTTCGCTTTCCTTAACTTCTTTCACTTTCCAGACTTCGGGAGCAATATTATTTATAATTGGCATCTGGGTCATCTTATCGTCCTGTATAAGTGCGGCAATCTTCAACCTCTCCATAGCAGAATAGCAGTATTCTATTCCATAACCAAGGCCTGAACTTGAGGGATCCATAGCTATCCTATCGGAAGATAAGCCTAATTGAGTAAGCAGTATATTTAACTGCTTTGCCATGTTTACATCAAGCGGATTTAGTGCCACAACATTATTATTGTAAGCCATAGCTGCCGCAGCTATGGTCTTATAATTATCTTCTTCTACCCAGCCCATCAAAATATTACTGTCTTTATTTTTTTCAGAAACTTTTTTCATCACCTCAGCAATCTTCTCCATTGGGCCGGTTCCGTATACTATTAAAGGTTTGTCGATGGATTCCCTTACAGTTTTAGAAAGTTCTGCAGCATCTTCCGGGCTCATATCCCCGGCATCCGGGTTAATCCTTGTAAGCTTAAGACATATAGCATCTGCATCATACTCGCTAATACTCTTTTGCGCCCATTTTACAGGATCATCAAAAACATCACTATAATACTTGCTAATAACTTGCGGCCAATCGGTAGGTTTACTGTCATAAACCTCAATAGCAATAATGGGCTTGTTGGGAATTTCACCTTCAAAACTATAAAAAGGCAGGGCAGCTTCCCCGCCAACTGCAGTTTCTATATCGCCCTTACCCAGCTTCAGCACATTGATCTTTCCGGTATAAGTATTTTTTGGAACCTGAAAACTCAACCTGTCCCCCCTCTATCAATTGGTAATCTTACTGATTATAAATAATTTACCCCGTAAACCAAATGATAATCTAAAATATTCTATCACTTTTATTAGAAAACTGCAGTTTAAGTTTTTCTATTAATTCTTTTACCTGTTTTAATGCCAGGCTGTCTTCCGGGATATTAAATATTGTTTTTCCACTGATATCCATTTCATAAATATTATCATCCATATTTATAATACCCAGCAAATCAAGCTTTTTCTCCTCTATATATTCCTTGAGCCTGTCATCTAGTTTCCCATTAACCCTGTTTACTATCAGAAATATTTTTTCCGCATTAATGTTTATCTCGTCCGATAGATCCTTTATCCTTGATGCAGTAAGAATTCCCTTTGGAGATGGATCAGATATTATAAGCAGATAATTAACATTACTGGTTGTTTTCCTGCTTAAATGTTCCATGCCGGCTTCATTATCCATAACAATATAATCATAATTATCCTGCAGGATATCTATATATTTTTTGAAGAGATTATTGGCATAGCAATAGCAGCCGGGCCCTTCTCCTCTACCCATTACCAACAGGTCAAATCCCTTGCCCTCAACTAATGCCTGATGTATATTCATCTCCACCAGTTGATCTTTATAAATACCTCCAGCAAGACGCGGTGCATTTTTCTTAAAATCCTCCCTGCTCATACCTATGGTATTTGAAACATTGACTCCCAGGAATT
>JAHIPJ010000198.1 GCA_018894445.1 Actinomycetota bacterium | reverse complement strand
TGCTAAAGTTTGGGAATGCCTTCATATATCAGAAATAATGGAGCAGGCAGACGAATTTGATGTTATACATAATAACTATGATTTTTTGCCTTTGACTTATAGTGGATTAATAAAGACTCCAATGGTTACAACAATTCATGGTTTTTCTTCCCCGAAGATTTTGCCTGTTTATAAGAAATATAATAAAACAACCCATTATGTTTCAATAAGTGACGCTGATAGGAGCCCAGACCTTGATTATATAAGGACTGTATATCATGGTATAGATATTAATAATTTTACCTTAAATGAAGGTAAAGGGGATTATTTGCTTTATTTTGGTAGAATACACTCTGATAAAGGTACATGGGAAGCTATACAGGTCGCAAAAATGGCAAAAATGAAGTTGATTATCGCAGGGATTATTCAGGATAAGACGTATTATGAGGAATATGTTAAGCCTTACTTGAATGATGATATTACTTATATCGGTTCTATTGCACCCCAAGAAAGGGATTCTGTTTTAAGAAATGCCTACGCATTGCTACATCCAATTAATTTTAGTGAACCTTTTGGGTTAAGTGTTGTTGAATCAATGGCATGTGGTACGCCTGTACTTGCATTTGGGAAAGGTTCTATGCCTGAGATTATTCAAAATGGTAAGAATGGTTTTATTGTATCAAATATAGAAGAAATGGCTCAAAGGTTAAAAGATATAGAGAATATTTCAAGAAAATTATGCCGTGAGACCGTTGTAAAAAGATTTTCACAAGAGAAAATGGTAAAAGAGTATATAGAAGTGTATAAGGAAATATTAAATAAATAATTAGTGTGAAAACGTTAAAACTACCCATCTGTGACACCAATAAGAATAAAAAAATAATCTAGAGGAAAGATGAATCCCATACATGCAATAGCAATAATAATTGGTGGAATAATATTGCTGACGTTCTATCTAACCATAATAAGACTATACATCAACAGAAACAGGCTTGATAAACAAAAAACCGCCGAGCCATTAAACCCGTTAGAAGGTTGATCTTGAGGAAGCAATGCAAAACTACACGGCATTACTCAAGATGAATACATTAAAAAAGCGTATGAATTAAAGCAAAGACAATATGAATTAAATGATAAATTAAAAAGAGTTATTGAAGCAGATGAAAACTACGCAATTACGCTTATAACCCTTCTAAATATATGTTCTAGAGCACCTGAACTATTTGAAAGTTCTAAAGTTGGGCAAAAAAGACAGCTTATTAATTTTTTACTTTCGAACTTAAAATTAAGAGGTAAAAAGCTTGAATTTGAGCTTAAAAAACCCTTCGATCATTGTTGAACATAGAGAACTGTTCAAACTGGCTGCCCCCAAGGTGTGAAATTTCGAACCAGTTTGTGTGTCCAGCTTAAGCTGGTATGTTCAGCAGGAGACAGTCCTGTCAGGGTAAAAGCCAGAAGCCCTGTAGCTTGGATAGCAGAGATGAAGAAAACTAAAGTCTCTGAAGCCTTATGACAAAGTCATCTTAGGGGTGATGAGCAAGTTACCAGGCCGCAGGCGAAAGTAAACGCATAGGTGGCCTCGTAATCGAAAAACTCTGGAAGCTAAAGCCTGCAATTTGGAGGCGAAGGCAGCATAGGCAATCGGAAACTGGCCGATATACGGTTGTCTTATTCCAGCGGGGTGATAGCGACAGCATGGTAACAAGGACATACCAAGCAACTGGAGAAGCCCTACTTGTCCCAGCAAGAAATTGCTGGAGAAGGTAAACCCTATAACCAGTATCCGCTGGGAAGTGGGTTTATGATAAGAGGGTGGCGGAGGGGCTTGTATTAGCTATGAACCGGGGTAATGCCTGGGGAGCAAAGGGGCCCTATTGTTGGCAAATCTTTTAGCCAAGTAAAGGCAGGGACGAGATGATAAAGGCGTCCATAAATCTGCAGGAATTAAGGAGAAAGATATACCTAAAGGCGAAGTCTGAAAAGACATGAAGCGCCATGGCTTCGGTTGGAACAGGTGGAGTAGAGCTTGGTTTAAGGTAATGCCAAGCTTAAAAGCGCTGCCAATCCGATAGGTCGCATAAACTTTTAGGTGAAGTTAACAAGAAAGCCCAGTTCGGGAAATCCGAACGCTGGGTTTGA
>JAHIPJ010000197.1 GCA_018894445.1 Actinomycetota bacterium | reverse complement strand
CAAAAATCATACTTAAATTATTTTCCAGTGTCGTCTCTATAACCTTTTCGGCATGAAGAGAGGACGATTTGCCGACAATACAGACAGCGTCCGCACCCGAATCAATTAATTGTTTTAAATTACTGTCCTCTGCTGCAGATACATCCTTATATCTTGTCATTCCAAAGGCAATTATTTTTGAATATTCGAATTTTCTACCCTTTAGCTTTTCAAACAATTCCATTTCCTTTGGATTAGATGCAGGAAATCCAACTTCAATATAGTCAATGCCGATATCATCAAATCTTTCTATCATCTGCAGTTTATCATTGACCGAAAAAGATATATCAGCTCTCTGGGCACCATCCCTCAAGGTAGTATCAAATATGTATATTTTATCTTTATCAATCATTTGAAAGTGTCACCTTTATATACCTTACTAAAAACTTCTTTTAATTTTGACATACATCGTTCCTATTTATGAATCACTATAATCATAGACTGTTTATTTTCTTATATTTTCTTTAGTAAATTTTACATAGCCGCCGCTTCTTATTATCCCCTGGATAAACTCAGGAAGTGGATTTATATTAAAAATTTTGTCTCTTGTAACATCTGTGATTTCCCCTTTGTTTAAATCTATTTCCAGTTCATCCCCATCCTGTATAAAATCACTTGCCTGGCTGCTAGCGATAACCGGAAGCCCTATATTTATAGCATTTCTAAAAAATATGCGGGCAAATGAGCTGGCAATTATAGCCTTCACCCCACTTGCTTTTATTGACAGCGGAGCATGCTCCCTGGAAGAACCGCAGCCGAAATTATTGCCTGCAACTATTATTTTTCTTTCATTTACCTTCTCTTTAAAATCTTTATCCAGACCCTCAAAGCAATGCGAAGCCAGCTCTCTATCCTCAGTGGTATTAAGGTATCTAGCCGGTATTATTACATCAGTATCAACATTATCCCCATATTTTATCGCTTTTTCCCTTATTATCATTACATAACCTCCTCCGGGGTGGCTATTCTACCTGCTACTGCAGATGCAGCAGCAACCGCCGGACCGCTGAGATATACTTCACTTTTTGGATGACCCATCCTGCCTACAAAATTTCTATTGGTTGTAGATACAGCCCTTTCGCCTTCCGCCAGTACGCCCATATGGCCCCCCAGACAGGGTCCGCAGGTTGGAGTGCTTACCGCACAGCCGGAATTTATAAAAATTTCGATATAACCTTTTTTTAATGCCTCAAGATATATGTTTTGAGTAGCAGGAATTATTATGGTCCTTACATTTCCGTCTACTTTCCTGCCATTTAAAATTTCTGCCGCAATTCTTAAATCTTCCATCCTTCCATTGGTGCAGGAACCTATTACTACCTGATCTATGGTAACATTGGATAAATTCCTGGCATTTCTTGCATTAGAGGGAAGATGCGGAGCTGCTACCTGTAATTCTATGTTTGAACAGTTTATATTATATATCTTCTCATACTCGACATCAGGATCACTTTTAAATATTTTATAATTTCCATTAGACCTTGATTTCAAAAACTCTTCAGTTGTACCATCAACCTCAAATATTCCAAATTTCCCGCCTGCTTCTATAGCCATATTAGACATTGTAAATCTGGAATCCATAGACAGTTTTTCTATAACCGGACCTACAAATTCCATGGATCTGTAAAGCGCACCGTCCACTCCTATTAGGCCTATTGTATAAAGTATTAAGTCCTTTCCTGTTATCCATTTCTTTAAACTGCCGCTGTAGATGAATTTTATCGTTTTAGGCACCATGAACCAGAGCCTGCTGGTAGCCATTGCAACAGCTACATCCGTGCTTCCAACGCCAGTTGAGGCCGCTCCAAGGGCACCATAGGTACAGGTGTGAGAATCCGCCCCTACCACCAGGTTACCAGGCAGTACCAGACCCAATTCAGGAAGCAGCGCGTGCTCAATGCCCATTTTTCCCACTTCAAAATAATTTTTGATATCCTGTTCCCTGGCAAATTCCCTGATAAATTTACACTGCTGCGCTGATTTTATATCCTTATTAGGCGCAAAATGGTCAGGTACTATAACCACTTTTTCCTTATTAAAAACTCTGCCCGTGCCAATTTTATCAAATTCCTCAATTGCAATAGGCATTGTGATGTCGTTACCGAGTACAATATCTACATCTGCATTTACTATTTCACCTTCAGACACATGATCCCTGCCGCAATGATAAGCCAGTATTTTCTGCGCTATTGTTTGCGGTTTATTTTTATCGCTCAACTTTATAAAGTTCCCTTCTTAACCTAATAAAAATTTAATTTATTATTTACTTTATTTAATTCAATCTGAAATCTGTTAATCTATACTTTCTTACTCTGCATTTTCTTATTCCGTACTTTCCACTATCCTGTTCATTGCATCAATATAGGCCTTTATGCTTGCCTCGACTATATCCGTGCTTATGCCGCTGCCCATAACTTCTGTGCCATTGGTACTCACTACTATTTTAACCGACCCCAGTGCATCCTTACCTCCGGATACAGCTTCTATGTTATATTCCACTAATTTTGCATTTATCTTTGTTATTTTATCAATAGCCTTAAATGAAGCATCCACCGGACCATCACCGGTTGAAGAGCCTTTGTGGACTCTGCCCTCTATCTCTATACCTACTGTAGAAGTTGCCTGGATATTTGAACCACTTTGAACCTTATAATACTTCAGCGAGAAATGCTCCGGAACCTCCCTCAATTCATTTTCTACTATAGCTTTGATATCCTGGTCATTAATGGCACCTTTCTTTTCCGCAAGGCTTTTAAATCTTTCAAAAGCCTTTTCCAGGTCCTCTTCTTTCAGCTGAATACCAAGTTCCGTTAATCTCTTTATAAATGCATGCCGGCCCGAATGCTTACCCAGTACAAGTTTTGATGATCTTAAACCGATATTTTCAGGTTTTATTATTTCATAAGTAGACCTGTCTTTTAACATTCCATCCTGATGTATCCCGGCTTCGTGGCTAAATGCGTTCTTACCTACTATTGCCTTATTAGGTGCAACAACATAACCGGTCAGTGACTTTACTATACTACTGGTACTTGTAATCTCACTTATATTAATATCAGTATATACTCCCAAATCTTTTTTCCTGGTATCAATAATCATAACCACTTCTTCCAGTGAAGCATTCCCAGCTCTCTCACCGATACCATTTACTGTACATTCAACCTGTCTTACCCCATGTTCTATAGCCATTAGTGAATTGGCAACAGCAAGTCCGAGATCATCATGGCAGTGTACGCTTACTATTACATCTTCTATACCTCTGGTATTTTCAAAAATATAATCTATCATACCTGCAAACTCGTTTGGAATAACATAACCTACTGTATCAGGGATATTTATGACCCTGGCGCCGCTTCTTATTACAACTTCAAATAATTTGCATAAGAATTTCCAGTCGCTTCTTGTTGCATCCATTGCCGAAAACTCAACCATGTCCGTATATTTAAGACTTCTTTTTACAGCTTCTTCTGCAAGCTCGAGTACTTCTTCTCTGCTTTTCTTTAACTGATACTGCAGATGAATATCGGACGAGGAGATGAAAGTATGTATTACAGGTTGTTTTGCTCCCTTCAGAGCTTCACCGGCAGCATCGATATCCTTAAAATTTGCCCTGGCGAGAGCGGCAATCCTCCTATCTTTAATCTTGCCTGATATCTCCTTTACCGAATTAAAATCACTTTTTGACGATATCGGAAAACCGGCTTCTATAATATCCACATTTAGCCTGGCAAGCTGCTGGGCTATTTCCAGTTTTTCCTTTGTGCTCAAATGTATGCCAGGCGCCTGTTCCCCATCTCTCAAGGTGGTATCAAATATATAAATCTTATTTTCCATTATAATCAACTAATCCTTCTAATATTCAAGCTTTTATCTATAATCTCCATATTTAATAAAGAGTAACTATTTTGATATTTTTAAAACCCGAAAGCTTTTTAAATTCTTCTATCATCTCAGGAGTCACTTCATTATCCAGATTCAAGCCCATTACTGCATCCCCGCTCATCTTTTTTCTTCCTACATGCATTGATGCAATATTTACATTTAACTCGCCGAAAGAAGTTCCTATTTTACCAATCTGACCCGGAATATCCTTATATCTCAAAAAAGCCATATATTTTGAAGGAACCATATCTATTTCAAACTTATCAATAGCAATGAATCTGGGGGTATCCTTTTTACCTGTAGTAGTCCCTGAGATGGAAAGTTCACTGTCTTTCCCTTTTCCCTCCAGAGTAATTAAATTTATAAAATCCTTTGACTGGCTGCTCTTTACTTCTTTTACTTTAAGGCCCATTTCCCTGGTCAATAGATCAACATTTACCAGATTTACATTTTCCGCTGAATATCTTTCCAGTATTTTTACCAGTATAACGGATGTTGGGACCCTCACATCATATTCAGACACTTTTCCATAATATCCAATCTTCAAGCTATCCAGATTACCTTCAAATAAATTTATAAACAAGCTGCCGAGGTTCTCACACAATTCAAAGAAAGGTGACAGGACTTCCATTAGTTCCGGTCTTATAGCCGGTGCATTTACCGGGAAAGCGGCAGTTTTTCCATTAAGTACATCGATAACCTGTTCTGCAATTGTAGTCCCTGCCCTATCCTGGGCTTCTGCAGTAGATGCCCCTAAATGAGGTGTGCATATTACTTCTTCCAGTTTAAAAACAGGGGAATCAGTGCATGGCTCCACTTCATAAACATCAAGTGCAGCACCTCCTATTTGACCATTCTTGATGGCTTCTGCAAGATCTTTTTCTACTACTATGCCGCCTCTTGAAACATTTAATATTATTGTCCCTTTTTTCATCTTATAAAACTCTGCCTTATCAAACATTCCCAGGGTATCTTTGTTTTTGGGCAGGTGTATTGAAATAAAATCAGCTTCCTTATAAATGTCCTTCAGCCTGTCAGCTTTTTTTATCTCCAGTTGTTTAAACCGGTCTTCAGATACAAACGGATCGTATGCGATTACTTTCATACCCAGTCCGATAGCTTTTTTTGCAACCAGTCCTCCTATCTGTCCAAAACCTACTATGCCAAGTGTTTTTCCCTCCAGTTCAATACCTTTAAATTTTGACTTCTCCCACTTGCCGCTTTTTAAGGAGTAATTAGCCTCTGGAATTTTCCGGACTAAAGAAAGCATAAGAGCTATGGTGTGCTCTGCAACAGTAACCGCGTTACTGGTAGGAGCATTTACTACTATAATACCCTTTTTGGTAGCTGCTGAAACGTCTACATTATCCACTCCTATACCTGCCCTTCCGATAATTTCAAGCTTATTAGCTGCTTCAATAATATCAGCTGTTAGCCTGGTGGCGCTCCTTATTATTATAGCGCTCACACCTTTAATCTCTTCTTTAAGCTTCTCGGGAGACAGACCTTTCTTCTCCTCCACAATAAATTGCTCCTCAAGTTTCTTTTTAGCTTCGCCTGAAATACCGTCAGTAATTAATATTTTTTTATTCATATTTAGTTCCTCTATTATTTGCTTTATCAGTCGTTCAAATAATTATTTTCCATAAATATTCTCTCCGCTTCAGTAATACCAGAACCTACCTCAAATTTATATCCAAGCTCTTTTAAGGTCATCTCTAATGCAGATATAGCAATAATGATGTCAAACATCCCGAAATATCCAAGATGTCCAATTCTTATAATCTTTCCTGAAAGCTTACCTTGCCCACCGGCAATAGTTACTCCATATTTTACCCTCATAGTTTTGGTAAGCTCTTTTGCATCAATGCCTTCAGGGACCTTTATGGAAGTAACTGAAAATCCCCTTTTGTTTTCGTCCCTTACCAGAAGTTCGAGACCAAGTTTTTCTACTGCTTTCTGTGCTGCCAATGCCAGTACTTTATGTCTTTTAAATACTTTTTCCAGACCTTCTTCGAACAGCATATCAAGTGCTTTATTCATAGCCACAATTATTGATATTCCCGGAGTCCATGGTGTCTGGGGTGGTGTCTTCTGGGAATAATTCCTGGCTGTTGCAAGATCGAAATAAAACCTGGGCAGGTCTGATTTTTCATTAAGTTTCCATGCTTTATCGCTTATGCTCATAAATGCAACACCTGTAGGAGCACTTAGTGCTTTCTGCGACCCTCCGGCAACAACATCGAGATTCCATTCATCCGTTCTCATATCCGATGCTCCCAGACCACTGATGGCATCTACTATAAGGATTGCAGGATAGTTTTTTACAATATTTCCTATGGCCTTTATATCATTTATTGCACCTGTTGACGTTTCGCTGAACTGAACCATAACCCCTTTTATATCAGGATTATCATCAAGCGCTTTTTTAATGTCTTCAGGATTTGCTGCATCTCCCCACTCATAGTCAAGGGAAATGACTTCAAGCTTAAACCTGCTGCTAATTTTTTTAAATCTTTCTCCAAAATTTCCTACATTTGCGACCAGTACTTTATCCCCGGTGGCAAAGAAGTTGGTTACTGCAGCTTCCATTGCACCTGTTCCTGAAGATGTTAATATAAAAACATCATTTTTTGTTTTAAAAAGTTTTTTTAATTTTTCTGTAACCTCAATAAATATTTTTGAAAACTCTGGGGACCTGTGGTGCATAAGAGGTCTTGCATGCTCCAGCATTACCTCCTCGGATATAGGAGTGGGGCCCGGAGTCATTATATATTTTTTTACCATTTTCAAACTTCCCTTTCTAATAGCTTTATTATAAATATTATCCCATTAACATATATCCTTTTAATTAATATCCTGTTAGTTAATATTTACTGCCCCTGCTGCAGGCAATTTTACCTGTTCTGACCAGTTCAAGTATCCCGAATGGCCTGAGCAACTCTTCCAGTCCTTTTACTTTCCTGCTGTTTCCGGTAATTTCAATCATTATAGTTTTTTTAGCAACATCTACAATGTTTGCCCTAAAAACAGTTACTATTTCCAGTATTTCAGGCCTGGTTTTGGAATCAGCATTCACCTTTATAAGAACCAGTTCCCTTTCCACAATATTCGATGGATCCAGCTCCTGAATCTTTATTACGTTTATCAGTTTATAAAGCTGTTTTATAATCTGTTCAATACTATGCTCTTCCGCATTTACCACAATAGTGATCCTGGATATTTTTTCATCATCAGTTGGACCTACCGCCAGGCTTTCAATATTAAAACCTCTTCTGCTGAATAATCCGGATATCTTTGCCAGCACCCCTGCTTTGTTTTCAACTAAAACTGAAATGATATGATTCATAATATTACCTTTTCCCCTCTATACACCTTCTAACATTTCACTTTCTAACATTTCACTTATTGGGGAACCTGGCGCTACCATAGGGTAGACATTTTCCTCTCTGTCT
>JAHIPJ010000196.1 GCA_018894445.1 Actinomycetota bacterium | reverse complement strand
GCAGGTCCTTGCAGTGGCAAACCGGGATATAGGTAGAATTACCGGTATCCTAAAAGAGCTGGACATTGGTTACGATGAGATTGTACTGGTTGAAAGCAAGAATAAGATAAATTTAGAAAATAATAATATAAGCAGGATCACCATAGAAGACAGCAGGTTAGATATCAGTATAAGGGAAAAATTAAACCAGCTGGCAGGAGAGGATAAGCTTATAGTGGCAGATGACCTTGCGGTATTGTTTGTTCTTGATGATGTGGATGTAATAGTAGATGCAACGGGCAGTCCTGAAGCCGGAGCATATATAGCATCCAATGCCATATCATCGAAAAAACATATAGTGACCTTGAATGTAGAGGCAGATGTAACTATTGGACCGCTGCTTAAAAAGATGGCGGATGAGGCTGGAGTGGTGTATACAGTTTCAGCAGGAGATGAACCGGCTGCGCTAAAAGAGCTATATGATTTTGCAGATGCACTTGGACTTGAGGTTATTGCAGCGGGGAAAGGGAAAAATAATCCTCTGGATAGATACGCAAATCCGGCTACACTTAAGGATTATGCCGAAAGCAAGGGTTCAAGCGCACATATGATAACTTCCTTTGTGGACGGCACAAAATCAATGATAGAGATGGCGTGCCTTTCCAACTCAACCGGACTGGTTCCGGATTGCCGGGGTATGCATGGACCCAGAGCTGATATAAAAAACTTACTGAATGTATTCAGGTTAAAAAAAGATGGTGGGATACTGTCCAGAAAAGGAGTGGTGGATTTTGTAATTGGAGATCTTGCTCCGGGTGTATTTCTGGTCTATACCACTGAAAATAAGATGATACGGGCTGACCTTGAATATCTAATGCTGGGAAGCGGACCATATTATCTGCTTTACAGACCCTATCATCTTACCAGTATTGAAACCCCTTTATCTATTGCCAGAGCTTATTTTTATGGTGAGCCTACCATAGTTCCTGACTGCGGCTTGATATCTGAGGTTATAACTATAGCAAAGAAGGACCTGAAAGCCGGTGATGTGATAGATGGCATTGGAAGATATACGGTTTACGGTCTTATTGAGGAATACAGTAAGGCAAAACAGGAAGGTTTACTACCGATTGGTCTTTCCCAGGGTTGTGTTTTAAAAAAAGATATGGAAAAAGATCGGCCGATAAAATATAATGATGTGAGTTTTGTCAAAGACTCGCTCGTGCTCAAGCTCAGAAGATCACTGGATAAATTAGATAAGGACTTTTAGTTATAAGAAAAAGCATTATAGATTATTGAAAAAAGGGGTACTAGTGCAATTTTTTTACGGAAAAATGAAAACACTTGCAATATTAAGTGTTTTTTTTATGATTCTTTTTTTACTTCTATCATTCAGTTCCTGTAAGTTCAACATCATTAGACCGATAGAGAAAACACGGGATATGATGGGGACTTATGTAAGTATAACTGTATTTTCAAATGAATATACCGGAAATAAAGCTATTAATACAGCATTTGACAGAATAAAAGAAATTGAGGACATAGCCTCAATTTTTAATGAGAACAGTGAGGCGTCGTTTCTAAACAGAAATGGTTATCTGGATGATCCATCGCCTGAGTTTCTAAATCTTATAAATTCTTCCCTTTATTACTACAATATCTCAGGCGGTTGTTTTGATATAACTGTCCAGCCCCTGCTTGATCTCTGGAGCGGAGGACTGTGGAAGGAGAGCGAAGAAGTTCAGGCTGAAAGAATAGAAGAGGTACTTGCTGTTGTTGGGTCAGATAAGATTGTTGTTAGTGATAACAGGATAGAATTTAAGGTAGATGGAATGGCTATTACCCTGGGAGGAATTGCCAAGGGGTATGCTGTTGACGAGGCAATGGAAGTTCTAAAGGAGTTTGGTATCAAGCAGGCTCTTATAAATGCCGGTGGTGATTTATATGCAATGGGTACAAAACCGGATGGGACCAGCTGGACGGTTGAACTGGAAAATCCTGATGATTTAGATAATGTAGATACTGATATTGAACCGCTTCCAACATTTGCTTTTGCAGATAAGGCAGTGGCTACTTCCGGGAATTATTACCGCTATTATGATCCTGAAAAGGAAGTGGGCCATATAATGGATCCAAGGACCGGGTATACTACAAATATCTGCATAAGTGTAACTATAATAGCAGACACATGCATGGAAGCCGATGCTCTGGCAACATCCGTTTTTGTAATGGGACCTGATGATGGTATGAATCTTGTAGAGTCGCTGGAAGATGTTGAGGCATTAATAATAGACTCCGGGAGAAAAGTTACTAAATCTTCTGGACTTTTAGAATATATAAAGTAAAATTACGTACTAATTTTTTACTTTTTAGAAAAATAAGATGGGAATTGTAGTTAAGAAGAAAAGCGCATTTAAAGGCTTACTACTGCCGGAAAATAAAATCACTGCTAAAAAACCTATCGAAAATTTGCCTGTTCCAGAAAAGGTTATTATGCCGCTTCAGCAAAGTATTGGTGCACCGTGTGAGTTTATAGTAAACAGGGGAGATACTGTAAAGGCCGGGCAGAAAATAGCAGATTCTACAAGCTACGTTTCAGCACCTATTCATGCTTCTATCTCCGGTAAAGTATCTAAAACCATAAAAGTTGTAAATACGGTAACCAGCACCATAATGGATGCGGTAATAATAGAATCTGACGGAGAAGACCGGTGGGTAGAGCTCAAAAAATTATTTGATATTAAAAAGTCGGATGATTTCTCCGGGTTAAAAAAAATAGTGGACTCTACTGGCAAAAAAGAGATACTTAAGAAAATAAGAGAAGCTGGAGTTGTGGGCCTGGGCGGAGCAACATTTCCGACACATGTTAAGCTTAATCCTCCCCCGGATAAAAAGATTGATACCTTGATTTTAAATGGTTGCGAGTGTGAGCCGTTTATAACTTCCGATCATAGAATTATGCTTGAATATGGCAGGCAGGTTCTGGCGGGTCTTTATATTATAAGCAGGACCATATCACCGGAAAATATCTACATAGCCATAGAAGATAATAAAGAAGATGCCATCCGGTGTCTGGAAGAACTTATAATAAAGATGGGTTTTAGCAGCATCTTTAAATTAGTTTCACTGAAATCCAGTTACCCTATGGGAGCAGAAAAAACACTGATTAAGACCATAACCGGAAGGAGTGTTCCTGTTGGCGGTCTTCCAATGGATGTAGGAGTTATAGTTAACAATGTGGCAACTTCTAAATCAGTTTATGAGGCTGTTATTGAAAGCAGGCCACTGGTGGATAAGGTGGTTACAGTTACCGGGGCCATTGAAAATCCTAAAAACTTACTTGCAAGATTGGGTACAACTATAGGTTATTTGATTGGCGAGTGCGGGGAAGTTGGCAGCGGAGCCAATTATATAATTATTGGCGGACCGATGATGGGTATCTCAATTGTGGATACTGATTTTCCGGTAACCAAAGGAACTAATTGCATACTGGTTAAAGAAGGCAGAGTTCAGATTGAGCAGAACTGCATAAACTGCGGAAGGTGTGTGAATATATGTCCCATGAAGCTTATGCCGCTGGTCTATGCCAGAAATGTAAAAAGAGGCAACTTTGAAGTTTGCAGGGAATATTATATAGAAAACTGCATCGAATGCGGCTCCTGTGCTTATGTTTGCCCTGCAAATATTCCTATTGTCGGATATATAAAAACCTGTAAAAGCACAATAGCAAAAAACAACGGTTAAGGAAATAATGGAAAAAGATAATATATTAATTTCTCATGCGCCGCATATCTGGAGGGGGTTCTCGACAAGCAAGGTAATGTATATAGTAGTGGCTGCTCTTCTTTTTCCAACTGCTGCAGGTATTTATTTTTTTGGATATTCTGCAATTTATATAATACTGGCAAGTATTATAACAGCCGTACTTACGGAATTTGTTATAAAAAAACTTCGAAAGAAAAAATTTATAATGGACGGGAGCGCAGTAATTACAGGACTTCTCCTTGCACTTATCCTGCCGCCAGGAATGCCTTTATGGATGGTTGTACTCGGCGCCTTCTTTTCTATTGCTGTTGTCAAGGAAGCTTTTGGAGGACTAGGTTATAACATTTTCAATCCGGCTCTTGCAGGAAGGGCGTTCTTATCAGTATGTTTTCCTAAAGAAATGACTACCTGGGTTCTTCCTCCTTATTTTAATTATGATGCAGTAACCGGGGCAACTCCGCTTAGCGAGAGTTTTGTATATACTGATAAGCTGTCTTTATATAAAGATCTTTTCTTTGGAAATATTGGAGGTTCTCTGGGGGAGACATCGGCAATGCTTATATTAATTGGGGCCGCGGTTCTTTTTATATTCCGCATAATAGACTGGAAAATACCCGCATTTTATATTGGAACAGTGGCGCTGGGTTCGCTACTGATGGGAAAAGATGTATTATTTCAGGTACTGGCTGGTGGTCTAATGATTGGGGCATTTTTTATGGCTACCGATTACGTCACCTCACCTGTGACTGGCAATGGAAGAATAATATTTGGAGTAGGCGTGGGGGTACTGACTGTACTTATAAGGAATTTCAGCAATATGCCCGAGGGGGTGTGTTTTTCCATACTTATTATGAATGCATTTACTCCCCTTATAGATAAATATGTAAAAGTAAAGCCATTTGGTTTTCAGAAGAAAAAGAAAAATGCGTAATAAAATTTTATCAAACAAAGCATATCCTGTTGTTTTTCTGGCTGTAATCGTAATAGTATCAGTTGTCTTACTGATGGCAGTCAATAGCATGACTTCACCTATAGTAAAAAACATGCAGGTAGAAGAAATTAAAAACACTCTGAGAAGCATTTTTCCTGAGATGAGTGAATATGAAGTTGATGATGAAGTATATATTATATACGAGGATGGCGAAAAAGCCGGTTATGCTTTTATAGCCAGCGGCAGCGGATATAGTGGTAATATTGATATTATGGTTGGACTGGACAGTGGTTTTGGCATTAAGGGCATATCGATACTTTCACAAACTGAGACTCCTGGCCTGGGGAGCATGATAACTGAAAGCTTGTTTACAGATCAGTTTAAAGGGCTGTCTGCAAGTGATATTGCCCTTAAATCGGAGGGTGGTAAAATAGACGCGGTAACCGGGGCAACTATTAGTTCAAGAGCTGTGGTAAATGCGGTTAAGGAAAAGATGATTGAAATAATAGATAGTCTCGAAAAGTAGGGTATTTTGTATTTTAATTATAAAAGGAACAGAAAATAAAAATGGATGACTATAAGAATAAAAGCGGGTGCGAAATTAATAAGGGGAACAGTAGAAGGTTCTGGAAAGAACTGGCAAAAGGTGTTGTCATATCAAATCCTGTGTTTATACTTACTTTAGGGCTCTGCCCTGTTCTGGCGATTACAAGTTCCATCACCAATGCTCTTGGCATGAGTGCGGGCGTGATATTTGTCCTGCTTTGCTCAAATATCATGATTTCAAGCATAAGAAAAGCAACACCTCTTATGGTCAGAATTCCTGTCTTTATAGTGGTAATAGCCACATTTGTTACTATTTTTAGTCTGTTATTTGAAGCATATTTCCCTCCGCTTCACAAGTCATTGGGAATTTATCTTCCACTTATTGTGGTAAATTGTATTATTTTAGGACGGGCAGAGGTATTCGCCTCTAAAAATTCGGTGGTGCTTTCTGCGGCTGATGCGCTGGGAATCGGGTTCGGCTTTACGATTGCTCTTATAATGATTTCATTTTTAAGGGAAACTCTGGGTACTGGAAGCGTGGAAATATTTGGAAGACAGCTATTCAAGCTGCCGGGCCTGTCTGTACATCCTCTGACCTTTTTTATTTCTCCTCCGGGAGCTTTTCTGGTAATAGGGATTCTTCTGGCATTATTTAGATGGATAGGGGTGATAAGGGGTGAATAATCTTCTTACAATATTTATAGCGATGGTTATTGTAAATAATATGGTTCTTTCTAAATTTCTGGGGCTGTGCCCTTTTTTCGGGGTATCTAAAAAATTATCCAATGCTTTCAGCATGGGTATAGCTGTAACCCTGGTAATGCTAATTGCCTCTGTTTCTACTTCAGCAATTTATAACTATATACTGGTACCATATAAAGTGGAGTTTATGAATATTGTAATATATATTCTGGTAATAGCATCTCTGGTGCAAATAGTAGAGCTTATTATAAAGAGAACAAATATAATCCTGTATAATGCGCTGGGTATTTATTTACCCCTGATTACTACCAATTGTGCAGTGCTTGGTATAACACTTATAAATTCAGCAGAGAATTATTCGATTTTAGAAAGTACAGTAAGTGCCCTGGGCGCAGGAATTGGTTTCACGCTGGTGCTTATTATTATGTCGGGCATAAGAGAAAAGCTTGATCTTGCTGACTCTCCAAAATCTATGAGAGGACTGCCTGTAGCTTTTTTAACTGCAGCTCTTCTGGCGCTGGCTTTTATTGGCTTTAACGGAATGGTATAGATTTAAAAATGTTTTAAAAATTTAAGGTTATTATGAGTACGAGTTTAATTATTATAATTCTAAGTACAATAGGGATTGTATGCGGGATACTGATTTTTATGGTAAACAGGTTTCTTCCCAGGGAGCCTGAATCTCTTAAAAAAACCGAAGAGATTTCAGGGCACCTTCCGGGTGTGAACTGCGGCGCCTGTGGATTTCCTGGATGTTTTGCCTATGCCCAGGCACTGGAAAAGGATAAGAATACTTTTTTTTCCAATACCTGCGCTACAGTGCTGCAGGAGCCAAAGATGTTAAAGGGGCTGGAAAAAACACTGGGTATTGAAGTGGATTCTTCTAAAATAAATAAAAAGGCAGTGGTTCGCTGTTATGGAAATTCCGGTGTGATTGGCAATTACTCCGGCATAAAAACATGCAACGCCGCATCCAAACTTCTTGGCGGATATAAAGAATGCCCTTATAGCTGTCTTGGATTGGGTGATTGTATGGAAGTTTGCCCAAATGGTGCCATATCTATTGATGAAGAAATGAATGTAGCAGTAATAGACCCTGATAGGTGTATCGGGTGTGGTCTGTGTGTGGCAGAGTGTCCTAAAAATATAATCCAGCTTGTACCCGCAGATTCCAATATAGTATATTTATGCAGTTATGAATCTTTTAAAAATATTCCTGGCAGAGAAAAATGTGATAAAGGGTGCCTGCACTGCAAAAAATGCTTTAAGACTTGTGAAAACGGGGCTATAATCTGGAATGAAGAAAAGGCTATTCCGGAATTTGATTTTACCAGGTGCACTCTATGCGGAAAATGTATTGAAGCCTGTCCCCACGACAGACTTATTGAACTTTCCAATGTTGCTTTAAAAGAGAAGGCTGTACTCTCGAAAAATAAGTGAAAAAATATTGTAATAACATTATATTAATACTAATATTAATTAATTATACAATATCAATATTTATAATTTAACTATTAAAATAATTAAATAATTT
>JAHIPJ010000195.1 GCA_018894445.1 Actinomycetota bacterium | reverse complement strand
AGACTATTGGGATGGTTTGAAATGAATTTAAATCTGGGAGCCACTCTACTGGCTCACCGAATAGGACTCGAACCTTTTTAGATATTAATTACAACTAACCAGGGTACACTCATTTACCTCAATTAAACTCTCTTGAAATTATATAATCAGAAAAATACCGGTACCCATCTACACCAATGACTTACCGTTCTTCAATCTCTTTATCAACATAGGCACGACTTCAAATATATCCCCTACTATCCCGTAATTGGCAACTTTAAAGATGGGAGCGCTGGGGTCTTTGTTTATAGCAATAATAATATCAGAGGTCTGCATACCGGCAAGATGCTGAATTGCTCCGGATATGCCGCAGGCAATATACATCTTGGGATTGACAGTCTTCCCTGTCTGACCGACCTGATGGGGATAGGATATCCAGCCTGAATCAACTGCTGCTCTTGACGCTCCTACCACTCCTCTAAGCAAGCCCGCAAGCTCCTTAAGCATTGAAAACTTCTCACTTCCGCCCAGTCCCCTGCCGCCGGATACAATCACATCATAGTCGGTAATGTTTATATTCTCATTAAGCTCTTTCTCTGTGCCAAGCAGCTTATATTTGCTCTTAAATTTGGACTCATCAATTTTTATATATTCAATCCTATCCTTGTAATCCCTCTCACCCTTAGCAATCTTTTTCTTTTCCATAACATGGGGCCTTACCGTTGCCATCTGGGGCCTGGCATTCCTGGTAATGATAGTTGCCAGTATATTTCCTCCAAAAGTGGGCCTTGTCTGAAGGAGTATTTTCTTTTCCTCATCTATTGCCAGACCGGTACAGTCGGCAGTTAGTCCCGTCTTTAAGATTGCGGCAACTTTTGGGATTAAAGTTCTTCCAAACCAGGTGGCTCCAGCCAGAAATATCTCCGGCTTGTATCTACTTATTACCTGCACCAGAGCTTTTGCAAAAATATCATCAAGATTATCGGAAAAAACAGGACTGTCTATAAGATACAGCCTGTCCAGGCCGTACTGAAAAGCCTCCAGAGCGCTCTTTTCAATGCTGCTGCCGATGGCAACTGCAGAAAGCTTTACGCCCAGTTGATCTGCAAGCTTTTTGCCTTCACTTACAAGCTCAAAACCAACATCAGCTATCCTGCCGCCATTCGCTTCAAGATATACACACACTCCACTGTAATCTGAAAAATCTTTCTCCTCTTCTTTTAGGCCTGTAATTTCTATGGAATTAAGCTTACAGACCTCAATACAGGCTCCGCAGAATATACAATTTTCGTTTATCACAGCCTTGCCGTCAACTATTTCAATGGCATCATACAGGCAGACTTTTTTGCAAAGACTGCATCCGGTACAAGTCTCTTCATTTACTTTAATTTCCATAAACAGCAAGTCCTCCTGCTAGATAACATTTAATTCTTTTAACTCTTTATACAACTGCTCAACCTGCTCCCCGGGGCTGCCTTCAATCATTTTTATCTCATGCTTTATTTTCGGGGTGAATATCTTTACCACCTGCGTATATGAACCGGAAAGCCCCACCTCATCTTCATCTGCTTCAAGCTGATTTGCATCCCATACAGGTATTTCTGCACTTTTTGCCTTCATCTTTCCACGGAGTGAGGGAACCCTGGGAGTATTTATATCCTTTACCACTGATATTGCAGCAGGCAGATTTACTTCAAAAGTCTCATACCTGTCTTCCATAAGCCTCTTGACCTTCATCTTATTTCTGTTAATTTCAAGTATGCTGCTGGCATATCCTATAAAGGGAATGTTTAATCTCTGCGCAAGTTCAGGCCCCACCTGACCTGTGTCTCCATCTAAAGTCTGCTTGCCAAGTATAACTAGCCTGCAGTCCTCTATCTTATTTATAGCCTTTGCAAGAGTGGTGGAAGTAGCCCAGGTATCGGCTCCGGCAAATGCCCTGTCTGAAAGAAGGATGGCACTGTCTACTCCCACTGATATGGCTTCCTTCAGTATCTCTCTTGACTGTGGCGGTCCCATAGTAAGTGCAATTACTTCTACCTCCCCATCATTAAATCTCTCTCTTATCCTTACCCCTTCTTCAATAGCATAAGCGTCAAAAGGATTTATTATATTCTCTATTCCTTCCCTTATCAGGGTATTGGTTTCGGGATCAATTTTAATTTCCGTTGTACCCGGTACCTGTTTAATACATACAACAATTTTTATTCTAATCACCTGCCCACATAAATAAAAAATTTTTCAGTTACATTAAATTCAGTTATATTAGAAAATTTGTTTAATCCTTAAAATCTTCGGGAATTCTTTAATTTTTTTGTCCTTAGCTTTTCCGCTTTAACTTTTTTAGAGCACTCCCCTTTTTATCATATCAAGGGCAACTACATTTCTCAGTATCTGGTTGGTTCCTTCATAGATCTGGGTTATCTTTGCATCCCTCATCATCTTCTCTACAGGATATTCCTTCATAAAACCATAACCGCCGAATATCTGAATAGCATCAGTAGTAACTTTCATAGCCATATCAGATGCAAATATCTTTGACATTGAAGAAAGCCTTGTAACATTCTTTTCTCCACTGTCAATTACTTTTGCCGCATGATAAACAAGCGCTCTGGCGGCTTCAATATTTGTAGCCATATCAGCAAGCATATGCTGGATTGCCTGAAAAGAAGATATCGCAGTGCCAAACTGTTTTCTTACTTTAGAGTAATTTAAAGCCTCCTCTAAGGCTGCCTGGGCAACCCCCACAGCCTGGGCGCCAACTGCAGGCCTTGACTGGTCAAAAGTCTTCATAGCAATTATAAAGCCCATTCCTTCACCGCCCAGTACGTTTTCTTTGGGCACTTTGCAGTCTGTAAATATAAGCTCTCTTGTAGCCGAAGCTCTTATACCCAGCTTATCTTCTTTTTT
>JAHIPJ010000016.1 GCA_018894445.1 Actinomycetota bacterium | reverse complement strand
TTTTGCTAATTTTATTTTCTTCAGGTATATTAATAAAAACATTTAAAAGTATCAAAGGTCTTTTTATGAATTATAATTTTTTAAAGATAGAAAAACCAGAAAAGCTTGAAGACATAGACATTCTCTCTGGCCGGAGTTTAAAAATTTCCAGCTCTGTAGAAAAGGCAGTGGACAGAATATTAAAGGAAGTGGAAGCAAACGGAGACAGGGCAATCTTGAAGTTTTGCAAAAAATTTGACCGGTTTGATGCTAAAGATATTAATAATATTAAGGTTAAGAGTAAAGAGATTGAACTGGCTTCAAAAAAAGTAAAAAAAACCTTTCCCGATCTGGTTGAGGCATTGGAGGTAAGTTACAAAAATATAAAAGAATATCACAATGCCCAGTTTAAAAAAGAGGCAGGTTCATGGACCATAAAGCCGGGTAAGGGCAAAGAGATCGGACAAATCTTGCTCCCTCTGGAAAGAGTTGGCGTTTATATCCCGGGCGGAAGATATATTTATCCTTCCTCAGTACTTATGACCGTGGTTCCGGCAATGGTGGCAGGAGTAAAGGAAATTGTCATATGCACTCCACCTCAGCCTGACGGTAGTCTAAACCAGATTTTGCTATATCTTTGCGGAAGGCTAAAAATTAAGGAGGTTTATAAAATTGGCGGCGCACAGGCAATTGCTGCCCTTACATACGGTACGGAAAGCATTAAAAAAGTGGATAAGATTGCCGGCCCTGGTAATATATATGTTACTACAGCCAAGAAGAAAGTATTTGGTGATGTTGGTATTGATAGCCTGGCTGGTCCGAGTGATGTGGCTATTCTGGCAGATGATTCCGCTAGTCCTTCTTTCATTGCTGCTGATATGATTTCACAGGCTGAACATGATCCGGATTCCAGAAGTATATTATTATCCTCCAGTCCGGATATAGCAAAAAAAGTTATTGAAAAAATTTACGGGCATCTGGATATTCTTTTAAAAGAATATGGGGCGAGGGTGAATATGGAAGTCATTTTAAAATCGCTTAAGAAAAATTGTAAAATTATTTTCATCAAAGAAAAAGATCGGCTGGTTGAGATTTGTAATATGATAGCTCCGGAACACCTGGAGATAATGGTAAAGGATGCAAAAAAAGTCTTAAAGAAAATAAAAAATGCAGGTGCAATATTTATTGGTGAATACTGTCCCGTGGCAGTCGGTGATTATATAGGGGGTACCAACCATGTTATTCCCACTAATGGCAATACGAGGTTTTCTTCACCACTGAGTGTATATGATTTTTTAAAAAGAAGCAGTGTAACTTTTTACAACGAGGATGCTCTGCGGAAGGAAAAAAAGTTTATTGAGATATTATCTGAATTTGAAGGGTTATTTGCTCATGAAAGTTCTGTAAAAATAAGATTTAAAAAATAATAAGGATGAAAAATGAGTATAAAAATTAAGGAATGGATTTCAAGAATGCCGGAATATATTCCGGGTAAAACTATAGAAGAAATAAAAGAGCAGTACAATCTGGATAGGGTTTATAAATTAGCATCCAATGAAAACTTATATGGACCACACCCCGGGGTTTTAGAAGAAATCTGTAAGAACCTGGATGATATAAAATATTACCCTGATAGCGAGTGCAGGGAAATAAGGCAGAAGCTTGCCGAAAAGTATAATGTAGATAGAGATACCATAATTATGGGGAACGGCACAGATCAGATTATTGAGATGATCTGTGACAGTTTTATTGGTCCAGGAGAAGGAGTAGTAATTGCCGATCCTACTTTTTTAATTTATGAAAAGTCAGTAGTAAAGTATGGTGGTGCAGCAGTTAAAGTTCCCTTAAAGGATTTCAGGCAGGATGTAGAAATGCTGATAGGGTCTATAAATGATAAGACTAAAATATTATTCCTGACCAATCCTCACAACCCCACAGGCACCAATATCAATCGTAGGGAATTTGACTATGTTATAGAAAATATTAATAAAGATGTATTACTGGTTGTAGATGAAGCCTACTGGGAATATGTACCGGAGCGGGAAAGAATTAATACAATAGAATATCTATCCGGGTGCAGTAACCTTATGATATTAAGGACATTTTCAAAGATTTTTGGACTGGCGGGATTAAGAATCGGATATGGAATAGCTGACAGGTCAATTATTTCCGCATTAAACAAAGTAAGAATTCCCTTTAACGTAAATTCAATTGCGCAGAAAGCTGCTGCAGCTGCGCTGGATAATGAATCCTGCATTAATGAAATAAGAGAAAATATAGATAAGGAAAGGAACAGGTTTTATGACATTTTAAATAAAAATGGGATAGGCTTTATTAAATCATATGCAAATTTTATATTGATTAATACCGGTAAAAATAGTGATGAGATTGTAGAAGAACTACTGAAAAATGGGTTTATAGTAAGACCGGGGGAAAATCTGGGAATACCTGGATATATCAGGGTTACTATAGCTTTACCGGAGATAAATGAAAAATTTTTGTCAGTCTTTATAAAAATATTTAACAACCTATATAAAAAGGAAAAGGTATAAGAAAATGGAAACGGTAGTTACCGGTAATGGAACTGAAGTTAAATTTGGACCAGATCTTCCCACAGTTATAATTGCTGAAAGAATTAATCCTACGGGCAGGAAGTCTTTAGCTGAGGAATTAAAACAGGGCAAATTTGATATTGTAAGAGAAGATGCTATAAAACAAACTGAAGCTGGTGCTCATATAATTGATATTAATGTTGGAGCGGTAGGTGTAGATGAAGTTGAAATGCTGCCTAAAGCAGTTAAGATAGTTATGGAGGTAACCAATCAACCCCTTTGCCTGGATTCTGCAAATCCAAAAGCGCTGGAAGCGGCTCTGGAAGTTTATCCATATAAGGCTATTATTAATTCAGTTAATGGTGAAGAAAGATCACTGGAAGAAATCTTACCTATGGTAAAAGAGAGTGGAAGCGCGGTAATATGCCTTACAATGGATGAGGATGGAATTCCAGATAATGTTGAAAAAAGATTTGAAATTGCAGAAAAAATAATAAAGAGGGCAGAGTCTATAGGAATAAAGAAAGAAGATCTGGTATTTGACTGTCTGGTTATGCCTAACTCTATAGATTCTAATGCAGGTAGAATTACATTGGAAACTCAAAGAAGAGTTGCAAAAGAGTTCGGGGTATCAATTACAGGGGGATACTCTAATGTTAGTTTTGGAATGCCAGACAGGAATCTGCTTAATATTCATTTTATAACTATGGGTATAATCAGTGGTTTATGCGCTCCTATTACTGATCCATTGATAGACAATCTGGCAGAAGCAATAAAAGCAGCAGATTTCCTTGCTGGTAGAGATCCGTATGGTATGAATTATATATCTTTCTATAGAAAATAATTATTTTTTATATTAAAATTTAAATTATTGATTAACAATTAAAAAGGGAGAGATAATGGCAAAGGTTATCGTAAAGAATCTAACAAAAAAATTTGACGATGTAGTTGCTGTTAATAACATGAGCAGCATCGTCGAAGACAAGGAATTCACGGTTCTGGTAGGACCATCAGGTTGTGGAAAAACTACCATGCTGCGTATGATTGCGGGACTGGAAGAGGTAACGGAAGGTGAAATTTACATCGGAGACAGGTTAGTCAATGACGTTGCTCCAAAGGACAGGGATATAGCAATGGTTTTCCAGAACTATGCTCTCTATCCTCATTTTAATGTCTATGACAATATGGCTTTTGGATTAAGACTGCGAAAAACGCCAAAACTGGAAATTGATAAAATGGTACATGGAGCGGCAAAAATTTTAAAAATTGAAGACCTATTGAAGAGAAAACCCAAACAGCTTTCAGGAGGACAAAGACAGAGAGTTGCTTTAGGAAGAGCAATTGTAAGAAACCCTAAAGTATTTTTAATGGATGAGCCGCTATCCAATCTTGATGCAAAACTTAGAGTCCAGATGAGAACAGAAATTGCAAAACTTCACGAGAGACTTAAAGCCACTATAATTTATGTGACCCACGACCAGACCGAGGCTATGACCATGGCAGATAAGATAATTATTATGAAAGATGGAATAGTACAGCAGACTGGTAAACCCCAGGAAGTATATGACTATCCAAATAATATGTTTGTAGCTGGATTTATAGGAAGTCCCGCAATGAATTTCCTGGATGCTACTATAACTGACCGGATTACATTAAAGGGCGGCATATTTGAACTTAACACAACTGATAAGGTTAGGAAAATAATTAAAGATAATAATCTCATAGGAAAAGAAATAGTAATAGGAATCAGGCCTGAAGATTTAGAAGATAGTGATTTTGTACAGAATATCCCTGCGAATAGTACAATTACTTCAAATGTTGAAGTTACAGAGCCTATGGGTTCAGAAATCTATGTATATGTCGATATTGAGGGGGTACTGATAACAGCCCGAGTAAACCCCAGATCCAAATACGATAGTGGCGATAAGGCTACATTGTATGTGGATATTGACAAAATACACCTATTTGATAAAGGTACAGAGAAATCTTATATATAAATTTATCGAAGTCAGCTGTAAGACTCGTACCTAAAGGAAGGAGATATAAGACTGTCAATCAATGGTGGCAGGGTATACCGTTTCAGCCTGTGGAGTGAATCGAATCCGTTAGGAATCACTGTGAAGCAAGAATCTCTCATCCTTTAGGGTGGAGAGGATGTCAATAAAAAGTAGAACGCAATATTATTATTGTGCTCTACTTTTTCTTTTATGCAGCACTGAATGTCATCCTTAAATTTTAATAAAAAAGTATGAAACTTTCATGATATAATTTATTTAGAAAATAAAAAAAAGAATTTTAACTTAAAAATATATTTATCAATATTTTATATATGCCTGAAAGGAAAACAATGGCGGAAAATAATAAAGAAAAAATAGTAGTTCAAATTTCCGATATACATGTTGGCGAAGAACATTTTGTGCCCAGTCTTCTTACCAGATGCATTGATGAAGTAAATGAACTTAACCCTGATATAGTAATTATAACAGGAGATCTCACTGCCAATGGCTTCAGGATGGAATACGACACTGTAAAGAATTACCTCTCCCCAATAAAATGTAAAAATATGCTGGTTCAATTAGGTAACCATGATTCCAGGAATGTAGGATATCTGCATTTTGAAGATGTTTTTGGCAGTAGATATATTTCATTTAATAGTAGTAAAGTAACCATTGTTGCAGCTGATTCAAGTGAACCGGACCTGGATAATGGACAAATTGGCAGGGAGCACTATGACTGGATTAAGACCGAGTTTAGTAAATGCGATAATAACAGTTTTAAAATCTTTGCCATGCATCATCACCTGGTACCGGTTCCAAATACCGGAAGAGAAAGGAATATTGTAAATGATGCCGGTGATGTTCTGGAAACAGTAGTTGACGCTGGAGTAGATATGGTATTGTGCGGACATAAACACGTGCCCTACCTGTGGAGAATAGAGGATATGCTGGTAGTTACTGCCGGAACGGTTTCCTGTCTTAGATTGAGAGGAAAGATTGAACCGAGTTATAACATTATATATATAAGAGAGAAAGAAATTGATATTTATAGAAGGTCACCTTTTGATAGAATTGAAAAAATTTTAGGTATAAAAAGAAAAGAGAAAAAGAGTAAACTCGGTGATAAGTTTATTAAAGAGAAAAAACAATAAGGGTAAAAATCTAATTGCATTAGTAGACGGTGAGCATTATCCACAGGTAACCTATGATGCGGTAGCGATGCTCAAAAAAATCTATCCTGGCAATTTTAAGGGTATTATTTTCCTTGGCGGAACTGAGAAATTGGTGATAAATAATCTAGAGGATTTTTTTGGCGAAGAAGTTTATACAATTAAAGATATTGATATAGATTTTAAAGCAGCACTTGAATATTTTAAGCCTGATATTGTTTATGATTTAAGTGACGAGCCCGTAGTAAATTATATAATTAGAATGAAAATAGCTTCTTTTTGTCTTGCAAATAAATGCAGTTACATGGGTCCTGACTTTTTATTTTCTTATGAGAAAGAAGAGATACACTACAGCAAACCCACTCTATCCATTATTGGAACAGGAAAAAGGATTGGCAAAACTGCAGTTAGTTCTTATATATCTAAAATATACGTCCAGGAAAATGTTAATGTTTGTGTTGTCGCTATGGGTAGAGGAGGACCTGGAAGTCCCCAGATCATTAGAGGTAATAAAATAGATATTACTCCTGAATATCTCCTGAGTATCAGTAATAAGGGTATGCATGCGAGCTCAGATTATATAGAAGATGCCCTTACCAGCAAGATTACCACTGTTGGCTGCAGAAGATGTGGTGGAGGTTTTGGAGGTAAGATTTTTATGACTAATATAAAAGAAGGTATAGATATTGCTGTAAAATTAAATCCTGACCTGATAATAATAGAAGGAAGCGGTGCTTCTATCCCGGATGTAGAAGCAGATGCCACTATCTGTGTAATAGGTGCTGGCCAGAACTGGGAAAATATAATAGGCTATTTGGGAATTTATAGA
>JAHIPJ010000194.1 GCA_018894445.1 Actinomycetota bacterium | reverse complement strand
TTGAAGCTATAACAATTAAATCAGAATTTTGAAAGCCTGAAGTCATGTGATCAAAATCTATGTATCCTGATGGAATACCAGATATATCAGACTTAGCCTCATGTAAAACTTCTACCAGCTCATAAGCCTCGGTAACTATATCTTTCATCATCGAAACCTTATCCCTGGTACTTCCCCTGTTCAGGTCTTTATATATGGAAAATATCAGCTGCTGTGCCTTGTCCACAGTTGAGTATAGATCCTCGGGAACTTCATAGCCCATAGTCGCTATTTCAGTAGCTGCATAAATTAATTTTCTTAAAATAGAATTACTTCTTACAATCTGAGCATAATATTCAGCATTAGCTGCGAGAGGAATATTACTTATAAGAGAATGTATAAAAGTTTTTCCCCCCACTTCATCCAGCAGTCCCCCTTTTTTAAGATGATCTGCTACAGTTATGGGATCTGCAGGTTCGCCTTTTACATACAGCTCTTTTATTGTATTGAAAACTTCATGGTTGGATTTCCGGTAGAAATCTTCAGCAGCTACAACTTCAATAACCGATATTATGGCATCTCTTGAAATCAACATAGCCCCAAGTAAAGACTCTTCAGCTTCTATATTGTATGGAGGTATCCGCTCCAATTTACTGGTGTCAAGTGGATAAAGCTTTCCTTCTTTTTTTATTCGATCTTGCATATAAATTATTTATCTTTATCTTTAGATTTGATCCTGGTTTTTTTCTTATCTTCTTTTTCTACTTCCTTTGAACTTTCTTTACTTTCAGCCTTCCTCTTATCTCTTTCACCTTTTTCTCTTTTTTCTTCCACTTCCTGTTTTTCTTTTTCTGACAAGCTTTCAGCTTTTTCTTTCTCTTCTTTATGAGCTTCAATTAATTCTTTTGATTCCTCATCTGGCTCAACTATTACTTTTACAGAACTTTTAACTTCCTTATATAACTTTAGTTCTATCTCATATTCTCCTATTTCCTTTATATGCTCCTGCATATCAATTTTCTTTCTGTCTATTTCTATTTTTCTTTCTTCAGAGACCTTTTCAGCAATATCTTTATTGGTTATGGAGCCATAGAGTTTTCCTTCTTCGCCAGTTTTTACAATAAAGGTAACCTGGAGATCTTCCAGCTTTTTGGCAAGCTCTTCTGCTTCTTTTATATTTCTGGCTTCTACTTTTACAGCAGCTTGCTTGACCAGCTTCATTTGATTTATATTACCCTTTGTTGCAGGTACTGCTAATCCATTGGGTATCAAATAATTATTTGCGTAACCGGATTTTACCTCTACCGTATCTCCTACATCTCCTAACTTTTCATGATAATTGGTAAGTATAACTTTCAAATCTTCCTCCTGTCTTATGCTTCAAGAATAAACCCGTTATCCTCTCTTTAATCTTCTAAAATTAACCCATATATCAATTAATCCCAGAAATGGCAGGATTAATATAGCAAATCCAAAAAACAAACCCTGTATTATAAAAATGCTTATTCTCCAGATAAACGGAACCTTAAACCTTTCAAGTATCCCCCATAGCACTGAGATTCCAAGAACCAGATACAACGACCCAAAAATAATTATCAGATTGAATCCGATAATATCTACCAGCTTATCAAAATTTTGACCGGTGGAAGGTACCAGTACCAATACCAGTCCTAAAATTGCTCCCCAGCAATAGTACCAGGGAAGATCCAATTCATTAAAAGATAAAAATGGTTTTATATTAATATTATATCTTCTAAGCACTGCAGAGGTTGCTACATAATTTATCACACTTATAATAACAAATGAGACTATTAAAATCCCTGGAGCAATATAAGGAATAAATCTTAAAATATTCTGGGTCTGCTTGAGTATCAAGTCAAACTGGGACTGATCAACTGACAGTAAACTAGCATAACCTGAAATAAATTGATTAGCAGACATACCGTCAATGTAAGAATTATAGCTACTAAAAAGCTCGCTTACAAAATTAATCCTACCTATAGCAGACACCAGTATAATATATAGCAATGCTGCTCCGCAAAATACTAAAAAGATACCACTTACGGTAAATAATTTACTTTTATCTTTACTAATTGAATTCCTGTAAATAAAGGAAACTGCAATTATTAAAATTACAGCAACCGGTGCAATTATATAATCCAGAATAATTAATACAATACAGGCTATAACTGCACAAATTGTCCCATCCCTTATCCTGCCACAAAGAATCAGCAGGGTGGCTGGAACAGGCAGCACTGCTAATCCTACAATACCAAGAAATGGAACAAATATAGTAAAAACTAGAGACAAAAAAGTAAATAAGGTAAGTAATGCCAGATTTAATCTTTCAATTTTAATATTTTTTAAATTATCAAAGGACATATTAAATTAGTAAGATTCTATTTATCTTTTAAAATAAGGTATAAGAGCGATAACTCTTGCTCTTTTGATACCCATAGCTATTTTTCTTTGATGCTGCACACAATTTCCGGTAGATCTTTTTGGTCTTATCTTACCCTTATCAGAAATAAATTTTCCAAGCAAACTTACATTCTTGTAATCAATATTACTAATATTCTCTCTACAGAAATAACAGAATCTTTTTCTCTGCCTCAAGTTAAGCAAGGATCCAGTTGCACTTCTTAAATTCCTATCTCTTAGATTTCTATCATTCCTATCTCTTAGATTTCTATCATTTCTATCATTTCTATCATTTCTATTTTTCCTAGCCAATTAATGTCTCTCCTTCTATATTTAAATTGACAACATTTAATCTAAAATGGTATATCCTCATCACTAAAGTCAGCTTCTTCAATACTGCTTTCAACAGATACGCCTTCACCGGATACACTCCCACCGGATACACTCCCACCGGATACCCCCTCTTCTGCCCTGGGATTTTTCTCAAGTCTACAAGAAGCAAATTCCAGACTTGGCGCTATGACATTGGCAATAATTTTTACTGCCGATCTTTTCTGACCTTCCTTACTTTCCCAGCTATCCTGTGAAAGCCTACCCGAAATCAGAACTCTGTCTCCTTTGCTTAAGCTTTCAGCGCAGTTTTCTGCCAGTTTATACCAGGCAGTAACATTAAAGAAGTCCACCTGGGTTTCCCATTCACCAGAATTTTTATTCTGAATATTTCTGTTAACCGCAAGTCCAAAACTTGCTACTGCAGTGCCATTTGGAGTAAATCTAAGCTCAGGGTCCCTGGTTATATTTCCCAGAACAGTTATATTGTTAACACCAAAAGCCATAACAGACCACCTTCTTTTGATTAACTTATAATCATTTAAGATTCATCGCTTTTTACAACCAGATGACGCAGTATTTTTTCATTGATTTTATTTATTCTATCCAGTTCAGAAATAACACCACTTTCACCATTAAAATAAACTATAATGTAATAGCCATTTTCCTGTTTTTTAATAGAATAGGCTAACTTTCGAACTCCCCATTTGTCGATATCGGAAACTTTACATTCTTCTTTCTCGAGTAACGAGGTAATTTTGGACAATTCTTTGTCAACAGCTTCTTCTTCAAGGGATGGGTCAAAGATAATCACTAATTCATAATTCTTCAATCTTTTAATCCTCCTACGGACTAATTTTAGTAAATTAGGTTCTACCGGTAAGGTAGAACAGAAAGATAATAAGATAAAAAAATAATTTTTTAATTTTTCACCTTTATTACCATTAGGGATATTGTGACGCTCCACAGGGCTTGCCCTGTGGCTTCTGCTTAGTTATCTAAACATTCTTTTTCTTGGGCTGAGTGCCTAATGGCTACTCATATCTCCACAAGCGTTACTTCCCGTATGCCCTACGGTAGGACTTTTTTGGTACTTAGACCAGAGCAGTCAACTATTATATAGTTTACTAAAACATTCATTTAATCTCAAGTGGTTTTTTTACCAATTCATCTCCGACGCAAGCATCGGGTTTTCTTGGTAGTTCTTTATAACATTTGGAACCAATAATCAATAATTAATTCTAATAAATTCATAAAAATCAGAGAAGCTATTCTAATTCTTACTTCTCAGGCCGCTATAAATTTCTATGACTTTATCTTCGCTATCATCATATACGGGCTTCAGATGGCCAGTGTAATTGATTGTTGAAATATATGGAAAATCCTTATCAATAACCACAATATTTATTGCTCCCTGCCGCTGAATGATAGACCTCCATCTGAATACTGGTATTTGAAGCCAGTGCACCAGCAGAGAAAGTATCACTCCTCCATGAGTTGCTACTGCGGCACTACTTTTATCTTCATTTTCATTTATTATATTATTAATCTCAGTTATTGCTCTTTCCTGCACATCTTTAAAACTCTCTCCTCCTGTCGGTGAATTGTTATATGGATCCTTCAGCCAATTCTGATAATCATCATGAAACATCCTATTTATCTCTTCAAATTTCATTCCCTCCCATTTCCCAAAACTTATTTCTTTTAAATTATTTCTTATTTTTATCTCTAAGTTCCTGCCTTTGTTTATAATATTTGCTGTATCAATAGCCCGCCTTAATGGACTGCTGTAAATATTGGAAAAATCTACCCT
>JAHIPJ010000193.1 GCA_018894445.1 Actinomycetota bacterium | reverse complement strand
TTTTTAATCTTATTAAAATAAGGCAAAAATTTATATTGATAAGGCAATTCACTATTACAAACCGCTACTACATTCTTTTTTAATTGAGATATTAATTGGTACAAGGCTACTTGCGAACCTAATGAATCTCCATCCGGATAGATATGGGTGATAATTAAAAAATTATCATTGCCGTTTATGATTTCTGATATCTGATTATATAACTTGTTTATATCCAATTAGGTTACCTGCTTAATATCACTTATCTTTATCCAGAGTCTCCAATATTTCTGATATTCTCATACCGGTATCAATGGACTTGTCATATAAAAATCTTATGTTGGGTATACTTTTTAACTTTAATCTCCGGAGTAAATTTTTCTTTAAAAAGCCGCAACAATTTTTTAACCCCTCCAGACTCCTATTTATTTCATACTCTTCGCCCATAATACTAACAAAAACATCCAGCCATTTAAAATCAGCAGATAATTTTGTATCCGTGACAGTTATAAACCCTATTCTGGGGTCTTTTGCTTTGGTATTGATAATAAAACTTATTTCTCTTTTTAGATCTATCTCAGCTTTTCTCGTTCTATCCACATAAATCACGACCATATCAAAGATTATTTCTCTTCATAAAATTCCAGTGTATCATCCTTTACGAGATCCTGAAAATCTTCCAGCTTAACACCGCATTCATATCCTGATAAAACTTTTTTAACATCTTCTTTGAACCTACGAAGAGTTGCGACTTTTCCTTCATGGATTAATTTTCCATCTCTTACGACATTTACTAAATTACCTCTCTCAACTTCACCTTCCAGAATATAAGAACCAGCAATTTTCCCTACTTTCGGGAGTTTAAATACTTCCCTAACCTCAGCTTTGCCCTTATAAATTCTTTTTACTTCAGGTTCCAGCAAGCCTTTAAAGGCAAGAGTAATGTCATCAATTAATTTATAGATAATATCATAAGTCCTGACTTCCACATTTTCTTTTTTATACAATACATCCGCTTTTTGAGTGGGAACTACACCAAAACCAACTACAATTGCATTCGAAGCTGCTGCTAACAGAATATCACTGTCATTTATAGCCCCTATTGCTTTATGTATTATATCAATCTTTATCTTTTCTTCTCTTATATTATTTAATGATTTTTCTACTGCATCAAGTGAACCACCAGAATCTGCTTTAAGAATTATTTTTAATTTCTTTATTTCATTCTCTTTTACCAATTCAGACAATTTTTCTAAAGTTAAACTTTCCCTTGAATCCGCAACTTTCATCATTTTTCTCTCATAATCTTTTCTGCTAAAAAGCTCTTTTGCCACCTTTTCATTTTTAACTATAAATAATTTATCTCCAGCTTTTGGTACTGAAGGAAAACCTGTAATTTCAACCGGTTGTGACAGAACTGCTTCCTCTAGTTTTTTACCATTTTCATCTCTGATTAACCTTACTCTTCCAAACGAGTCACCTGCAACAAAAGAGTCTCCTACTTTTATTTTTCCTCTCTTTATTATAACTGTACCCACAGGGCCCAAACCTTTATCCAGTCTTGATTCAATTATAATTCCAGTACCTTCAGAATTTGGGTTACCTCTTATTTCATTTAAATCTGCTACTAGTAAAATCATTTCTAGAAATTCATCCAGATTAGTCTTTTTCTTAGCAGAAATCTCTATACAAATAGTATCTCCACCCCACTCTTCCGTAACCAAATTGTACCCGGTAAGGTCTTTCTTTATCTTACCAGGATTTGAATTTGGAAGGTCAATTTTATTAATAGCAATAATAATAGGGACACCAGCATCCTTTGCATGATTTATTGCTTCCACTGTTTGTGGCATAATACCATCATCAGCAGCAACTACAATCACAGCAATATCAGTAACCCTTGCCCCTCTGGCCCTTATAGACGTAAATGCTTCATGTCCCGGTGTATCTATGAATGTAATTTTCCTCCCCTTATAGTCAACCTGGTAAGCACCTACACGCTGGGTTATTCCACCCACCTCACCAACTGCAACACTAGTTTCTCTAATGACGTCAAGTAGTGTTGTTTTTCCATGATCTACATGTCCCATTACTGTTACAATCGGAGGTCTGGGCTCTAAATCTTTTTCAGAATCCTTATAAACTTCATCTAACTTCTCTTCAAAACCTATAATATGATATTTGAAGTCATATTCTTGAGAAAGGTACTCTATTAAGTCCTTACTTAAGGACTGGTTTATATTAATAATCTCACCCATATTAAATAACAGACTGATCACCTCAGTCGAAGGAACATTTATTATTTCTGACAATTTTTTTATAGTTATTCCTTCGGAGATTTCAATTACTTTTTTTATTTCCGGCCTTTTCTTTAATTTCTTTTCTAAATCTTTGTGTTCTTCTTTTAAAGCTTTCTCGCTTTTTACCTTCTTGCCAGAGACAATTCTCTTCTTCTGAATTAATTTCGCCTTGAACCTTCCATCCTTCTCCTCTTTATCAAGCTCTCTATCAAGTACACTCTTAATACTTGATTTCTTTTCTTCTTCCCAACCCATTCTTGCCTTTGGTTTTTCTATAGCTTCTACTGGCCGGGTAGTCTTTGGTTTTACTTTTACTTTAATTTCAGTTTTCTTTTCAATTTTAGCCGCTGGTACAGCTTTTTTCTTTGCTTTAAGTTCAACTTTTTTCTTGCCTTTAGTTTTAACTTCCAGCTTTTTAACTTCTTTGATTGGACTCCCGGATTTAGATTGAGGCTTGCCCTCAGGCTTGATTTTGATCTTTTCTTTTAACTTATTCTTCTTTAAGTTTTTTAATTCAGCCATGTCTTTTTTCTTAATTTTATTTTTACTATCTTCTTTTTTAGCGTCCATAACCCCTTTAAAACTATCCGTAATTTACTATTGATATTTATAATAATTGCTAAATCTTTCAATCATTTATTATGTTTTTTTACCTGATAGTTATTGTTTAACCCCGGTATCTTCTCCTTTGCTCTTCGATCTTTCTTCTCTGGCTTCATCTAATTCTTCCTCAAACTGTCTTTCACTCTTTATGTCAATTTTCCAACCAGTTAATTTAGCCGCCAGCCTTGCATTCTGACCTTCTCTTCCTATTGCTAAAGAAAGCTGATCACTTGAAACTACAATTAATGCAAACTTCTTGTCTTCATCAGTTAACACTTTTAGAACTCTTGCCGGGCTCAGAGCATTTTTTATAAAAGTTACAATATCATCACTATATTCTATAATATCTATTTTTTCTCCTCCTAATTCTTCAACAACCATTTTAACCCGTGAACCCTTAGGGCCCACACATGCTCCCACAGGATCCACATTTTTCTCATTTGAGCTAACAGCAATTTTAGTTCTATAACCTGCTTCTCTGGCAACACTTTTTATCTCTACGATTCCTTCATAAATTTCAGGTACTTCTAATTCAAATAACTCTCTAATTAAACCAGGATGTGTCCTGGATACTATTACCTGAGGTCCTTTTGTTGTTTTCCTTACATCTGAAATATAGCACTTTATCCTTTCGCCATGTTTATATCTCTCCCTTGGAACCTGCTCATACGGTGGAAGTAATGCCTCTACTTTACCCAAATCTACCAGAGTAAATCTAGCATCACTTTGCTGGACTATACCAGTTACTATATCTCCTACTCTATCTTTAAATTCTTCATACATAATCTCCCGCTCTGCTTCTTTAAACCTCTGTCTTATTACCTGTTTAGCAGTTTGGGCAGCAATTCTTCCAAAATTATCCGGGGTAACTTCTACCTCATTTCTCTTAATGCTATCCTTTGCCGTTCCATCTTCACTTTCACCTTCATCTAAAATTTTAAACACTTTTATCTCACCCGTTTTCATGTTTATATCTGCCCGGCAATCATATTCTATCTTATAATTTTTTTTATAGGCTGAAACAAAGGCAATTTTAAGAGCTTCTATTATAGTATCCATTTTTATGCCCTTTTCCTTTTCTAATTCTACTAATGCTATCATTAATTTTTTATTCAACCTGATCACCTGTTCACGAAAAAATTTAACCTAAAAAAAAGTGGGGCTCGCCCACTATTTTTTTAACTATTCACATTAAAATTTCTTCAAGAGTATATCACAAAATAAAAAATATTCAATTAGAGCTGACAGAAGATCTTTGATTCAGACATAATAATTCAACAATTGTAATTTAACTTAAGAAATCTATCTCATA
>JAHIPJ010000192.1 GCA_018894445.1 Actinomycetota bacterium | reverse complement strand
TATTTTCCGTGCAGAAAGCAAGTCTTGCCTCACTTAGCCCTCTGTCATCTGCATAAAAACCGCTGCCCGGAACATAAGCCACCTTATTTCTCACAGCATCTGCAAGAATTTCTTTGGTATTCAGATAATCAGGAAGTTTTAACCATATATAAAAACCTCCTTTTGGTTTAGACCAGCTGGCGCCTTTAGGAAAAGTATCTTCCAGGGTCTTTATCATGACATCTCTTCTCCTGGAATATATGCTTATGAACTGCTCTATATTTTCATACCATGACGGATCTGAGAAATATTCATAGGCAATTCTCTGTGTAAAAGTGCTCACGCAAAGAATTGTGGACTGAATACCCAGGATTATTTTCTCCAGTATAGGATGCGGAGCCACAATCCATCCTATTCTAAAGCCGGGAGCAAAAAGTTTTGAAAGTGTGCTCAGGTAAATAACATTCTGGTTGTCACCTTTGGTATCAAGTTCCTTTATGGTAGGGAGAGGCTTGCCTTCATATCTAAGCATTCCATAAGGATTATCTTCCAGTATTATAGTTCTGTATTTTTTTGCAAGTTCCAGTATCTTTTTTCTGCGGTTAAGACTTAAAGTTCTTCCGGAAGGGTTAGAAAAATTGGGTACTAAATATATAAATTTTACCTGAACTTTTTTCTTTGCCTGTTCTTTTAATCTTTCCTCTAAACTGGAAATATCAATCCCATTGTCATCTACAGGTATTTCAATTATTTTTGCTTCATAAGAGCTAAATGAGTTTAGTGCGCCGGTATAGGCAGGTGACTCTACAATAATAGTATCACCAGGGTTGATAAAAACTTTAGCAAGTAGATCGAGGGCTTGCTGCCCGCCTGTGGTGGTGATTATATCTTCTTCTACTACATCCAGACCCTCCAATTTCATCACTTCTATTAATTTGGTTCTAAGCGGATAATAACCATCAGAACCGCCATATTGCAGACTTATATCCCCATCTGCTTTTAGGATTCTTTTAATATACCTCTCTAATTTTTGAAAATTTAGAGCTCTCACTTCAGGCAGTCCCCCGGCAAAAGAGATGATATCCGGTCTTGCAGAAAGTGAAAGCAAATCCCTTATCTCAGAAGAGAACATATTTTCAGTTCTATTTGAATATAAATGTTGCCAGTAATCAAATGTAATTTTTTTACTCATAAAAAATCAGTCCTGACAGGGTTTTTATGATCTTATTGTTTGTAAATAAGTAATATATATTAAAAACTCTAAAAGTTCAAAAAAGTTTTTAAAAGTTTAAACAATTCTTTATAGTGCTATAATTAGCACAGTACAAAAATTTATTTTTTGCTATAGTTATGGATCTGAATTTAATAATAAAGGATCTTTCTTGCGAACAACTGGGGAAAATAGAATTTAAATGTATTGAATGCAGCTATTGGTTTGATTGTGAAAAGGCCAATTTTTTAAAAGAATTATTTAAAGTTCAAAGTATCCGTGAGTTAAGTGGTTTCCTCAAGGGTAAGCTGTTTGAAGGAAGCACCAGGAAAAGCGAAAGAAAAAAAATTATTTCGTTTAAAGAACATGGAGGGAGAATCAAAGCTGCTTTTATCGGCGGGAAGTGTGTCGGAATTATTTTAGCGGGAAATTACTATCTTTTCCCCAGGCTAAGAAATTTTAATGTTTTTCCTCCTGATTTTGAGAGTATTTTTTTAGGCTGTATTTATGTAATTTCTGAATATAGAGGTATGAATGTGGCAAAAAGGTTGCTAATGGAGATTGAAAAGGATTTGATAAAAGAGAAGGTGAAATCAATAGAGTCTATTAGCAAGAGATTAAATGATGATATAGATGAAGAGGAATATGAGAACAGCCCGCTTATTCCATTTAAATTTCTCATAAAAAATGGATTTTATTTAAAGAAAAATGATCCTCTTTTTCCTCTTCTAAGGCTGGATTTAAAAAGCATAGTAAGTGATTTTGCAGAAAGTAAAACATTGCTTGGTAAAATGGCTTTAAAAAAAGAAGTAAGAAGCCCTATAATTATGAAGAACAGGTAACCAGTCGCCAGTCATCAATTCTTTAGTTTTTATTTTTAATTTCTGGGTTTTTTTATTTATAAAAAAAGAAAGGAGAATAAAATGGAAAAAAGGACGAAGTTTGTACTGGATGAGGAGGAGATACCAGGGCAATGGTATAATATCCAGGCAGATTTACCCAGGCCTCTTCTACCACCTTTGCATCCAGTTACAAAGCAACCTCTAACTCCTGATGACCTGGCTCCACTATTTCCCATGGAGTTAATAAAGCAGGAGGTTAGTACTGAGCGTTGGATTGATATTCCTGAGGAGGTAAGAGATATTTATAAATTATGGAGACCAACTACTTTGTTTCGGGCACACAGATTAGAGAAGGCTCTGTATACACCGGCTAAGATCTTCTACAAATATGAAGGTTCAAGCCCTCCCGGAAGTCATAAACCTAATACAGCTGTAGCCTCGGCTTATTATAATAAGAAAGAAGGTATCAACCGTATAGCTACCGAGACCGGAGCCGGACAGTGGGGAAGCGCGCTATCTTTTGCAGGTGCATGCTTTGGTGTTAAAATCAAAGTCTATATGGTAGCTATCAGTTATAAACAGAAGCCCTATCGTAGGATAATGATGGAAACATGGGGAGCCGAGTGTGTATCCAGTCCCAGTAAGGACACCAAAGTAGGACGGGATATGCTGGCAAAAGACCCCGATTGTCCGGGAAGTCTGGGATTGGCTATTAGTGAAGCTGTAGAAGATGCTATGTCCCGTGATGATACTCATTATTCTCTTGGCAGTGTACTCAATCATGTTCTTCTGCATCAAACCGTAAATGGGTTGGAGGCAAAGAAGTTGATGGAAAAGGCAGATGCTTATCCGGACATTATCGTAGGTTGTGTTGGCGGCGGATCAAACTTTGCGGGCCTTTTCCTGCCTTTTGTCAAGGATAAAATAGACGGCACAAAACCGGACTTACGTATAATCAATGTGGAACCGACAGCAGCTCCCACCATGACCAGGGGGCCCTATGCTTATGATTATGGCGATACGGCAAAACTTGCACCAATTATTAAGATGTATACCCTGGGACATGATTTTATCCCGGCTCCCATTCATGCCGGCGGTCTTCGTTATCATGGAATGGCGCCAATTATCTGCCACCTGGCTGATCTGGGACTTGTTGAAGCAACAGCGGTACATCAAATTCCTACATTTGAGGCTGGAGTGACCTTTGCTCGTACCGAGGGTATTATCAGTGCCCCGGAGACAAATCATTGTATCAGGGTAGCTATTGATGAAGCTTTAAAATGTAAGGAGTCGGGGGAAGCAAAAACCATTCTTATAGCTCATAGCGGACACGGGCATGTGGATATGGCTGCTTATGACGCATATTTATCAGGTAAATTGGTAGACTATGAGTATCCGAAAGAAAAGATAGAAGAGGCATTAAGTAAATTACCGAAAGTTTAAAGTGTCATGCATTTTTTTAGGGGAGGGATTTTAATTTTAAAATCCCTCCCCTTCTTTAAAAAAATCTTTTTCAAAAATAATAATTTTGGTTAGAACCATTGAACTGACTTGAATATTAAAAATTTCATAACGAAAAATTTCTACTTGATTTTTTTTTAATTAGTCTATATATTATATTAGAAAATTTGATTTTGTATTAATAATTACATTTGTAATAGGGGTTTCTTCAAAATAATCATGTCTTAAATTTCTAAAAATATTGGTTTATAAGCATATATATGTTTTTTTAAAGCAGTCTATTGGCCTAAGCGAATAATTAAAATCCTTTTTAAAATATATTTAAAAGTTATAAGAGATTAATAATTAATTCCAGAAACTTTAAAATAACAATTTTTAAACATAATCAATTGTTATTTGAACCATTTTGGAGTTTTAAATAGACCATAAAAAGAAATTATCATAAGAGGTGAAAATTTGAATAAAAAGGTCCCAGGTATGAAAGGAGTATATGTTAATGACTGAGTTGAAAGAATTAAGTAGGGAATTTCTCGATGGGAGAGTTTTAGCTGACCTGAAAGTTATTGCCAGGCAATTAGATATTCAGGGAATTTCTAAGTTAAAGAAAGATGAACTGGTAGAAAAGATATTGGAAGAAGTATCTGATGACGGTACGGAATCTTTATTGAAAGACAGGGCTATAGCTAAAGAAGATGTTGAAGTTACAGAGAAAGAAAAAGAGGAAGTCGAAAAAGAAACTATTGCGGAAGCAGGAATAACAGAAGAAAAAGAAAAGAAAAAAATGGAAGCCGTAAAAAAGCCGGAATTTGAGTTATATAAGGAAAGAATGAAAGGGATACTTGATATATTAGCTGATGGCTATGGTTTCCTGAGGACGTCTGGATACCTTGTTGGTTCGCATGATATATATGTTTCTCAATCTCAGATAAGAAGGTTTCGCTTAAGGCAGGGAGATGAAGTATATGGTCAGGTGCGGCCGCCAAAAGAAAGTGAAAAATACAATGCACTGCTTAGAATAGAAAAAGTAAATGGAGAAGATCCAGAATTTATACGCAGCAGGATACCATTTGAAAAATTAACTCCTGTATATCCTATGGAGCGGTTAAAATTAGAGACAAATGAGTCAGATAATATTACTCCAAGAATAATAGACTTGATTGCTCCCATAGGAAAGGGTCAAAGAGGTCTTATTGTATCTCCCCCAAAAGCGGGTAAAACAACTGTACTAAAAGATCTCGCAAATAGTATTTCTACTAATAATCCTGAAGTGTATATTATAGTTTTATTGATTGATGAAAGGCCTGAAGAAGTAACTGATATGGAAAGATCCGTAAAGGGAGAAGTAATAAGCTCAACATTTGATCAACCATCAGATAGCCATATCCAGGTTGCAGAGCTGGTGCTTCAGCGGGCAAAAAGACTGGTTGAACATGGTAAAGATGTTCTAATACTTCTGGACAGTATAACCCGTCTTGCCAGAGCATATAATCTGTCAATCCCTGCCAGCGGCAGAGTTTTATCCGGTGGAGTGGATTCTTCTGCCTTATTCCCACCAAAAAGATTCTTTGGTGCAGCCAGGAATATTGAAGGTGGCGGAAGTCTTACCATACTTGCTACTGCATTGATTGAAACCGGAAGCAGAATGGACGATGTTATATTCGAAGAGTTTAAAGGCACCGGAAATATGGAACTCAACCTTGACCGGCATCTGGCAGATAAAAGAATTTTTCCCGCAATCGATATAACCAGATCCGGGACCAGAAAAGAAGAATTACTTATGGAAAAAGAAGAAGCAGGCACAGTATGGAAACTTCGAAGATTAATCTATGAAAAAGAGCCTGAAGTAGCATTGGAGCAGTTAATAGACTACATTAGGAATACAAAGTCCAACGATGATTTTCTTAGAGCCATCAAAGCCAGTTTTGATAAAGAAAGAAAGTTATAGCATATAATATTTTTCAGCTCTTTATTTTTTGGCCATTTTTGCCTGATTATATTTACGGCTGGTAATATTTATGTTAGTATTTAGGATTTGAAATAATTAAGATGCAGAATAATAAGTAAATATTAGTAAGGATTTAATAATATGAAAAAAGGAATACATCCGGGATATTTTGATTGCACGATTACATGTTCTTGCGGCAATACTTTTAAAACCAGATCAACGAAAAAAGAGATAAAAGTTGAGATATGCTCAAATTGTCATCCTTTTTATACTGGCAAGCAAAAGCTTGTTGACTCTGGCGGAAGGGTGGAAAGATTTAAAAAGAGACTTGTAAAATCCAAAAAATAAAGAAGGGCACTTAAATGAAAGTAAATTTAATTAAATACACCCTGGAACCAGAAAAAATGATAGCAGTAGCTGCCAGGCTGTGTTACTCACCTGTTGGCGTAGATGAGCTTATGGATAAACTTGGTGATGAAGATGTCGAAAAATTAGTCAGATTTGTAATAAAAAGTGGTCATCATAGCACTACAGAACATATAAATTTTACATTTGCTATAGAAGGTGTATCAAGAGCTTTAACCCACCAGCTGGTAAGGCACAGAATTGCTTCATATAATCAGCAGTCTCAAAGGTATGTGAAATTTAAGGATAATTTTGAATATGTTACCCCACCTTCTATAGAAAAGGATAAAGATTCCAAAAAAAAGTTTGATAGTTTGATTTCAAATATACACAACCTCTATAAAGAGTTGCTGGATAGCGGGGTTGAAGCTGAAGACGCAAGGTATATTTTACCCAACGCATCAGAAACAAAAATAATTGTAACTATGGATGGCAGGGAGCTTTTACATTTTTTTACAGTAAGATGCTGCAACAGGGCGCAATGGGAGATCAGGGAACTGGCAAAAGAGATGCTGAAACTGGTCAGGAAGGTTGCTCCGGTAGTTTTTGAAGAAGCTGGTCCAAATTGTCTGAGAGGCACCTGTCCGGAAGGCAAATTTAAGTGCGAAAATCCTCCTAAAGCGAGTGATTTTGATGTCTGAGGCTAATGAAAGGTATCAGGTGGGGGGTCAGGCAGTTATTGAAGGTGTTATGATGCGCAGCAAGCACTTCTGGGCTCTGGCAGTAAGAAAGCCTGATAGGACCATATATACAAAACTTTTTAATGATGTTTCCTTAACCAATAAAAATAAAGTACTTGGCTTTATGTTTATACGGGGAATAATAGCACTTATTGAAAGTATGACATTAGGTTTTAAAGCTTTAAGCTATTCTATCAATGAAGCCACGGAAGAAGAGATAAAATTCTCCAAAAGGGAAATGACAATATCTGTAATAATTGCGGTGGTATTTGCGGTAGGTGTTTTTTTTATACTCCCCACAATTATCGGCAGAAGTTTTTCTGAATTTTTCCCGAATGCTATAGTTTACAATCTTCTTGAAGGATTAATTAGAATTGGATTTTTCTTTGCATACATTTTATTAGTCTCGCAGATTAAAGATATAAAGAGAGTTTTCCAATATCATGGAGCAGAGCATAAAACTATTCAGGCTTATGAAAATGATGAAGAACTAAAACCTGAAAATGTCAGGAAATATAGTACAATGCATGTAAGATGTGGAACCAGCTTTTTGCTTATTGTGATGGTGGTAGCTATATTAATTTTTGCCCTTCTGGGAAAGCAATCAATGATTTGGCGGATTATCTCGAGGATAATTCTAATACCGGTAATTGCAGGTATTTCATACGAGCTTATAAGGCTTGCGGGTAAATTCAGCAAATATAAAGTGGTAAATATACTTTTTTACCCTGGGCTCCTGCTCCAAAAGATTACCACCAAAGAACCCGATAATGACCAGATAGAGGTAGCTATAAGTTCTTTTAAAAAAGTTATTGAAGCAGAGAAAGCGCTGAAGGCAGGTTAAATATGACAGCATTATTGGATAAATTAAAATTATATGAAGATAATTATATAAAACTAGCGGAAAAACTCTCAAGTCCGGAGGTTTCTTCCAATCCTGAAAAATTAAAGGAATACGGGAAAAGAATAGCTGAAATTGAAGAGATTGTGACTATTGCCAGAGAATACAGGGAAGTTCTTTTTTCCGTTAAAGAGGCAGAAGAGATGCTCGAGATAGAAAAAGAAGAGGAAATGAAAAGTTTTCTTAAGGACGAACTTAAGGAAAATAATGATAAAAAGCAAAAGCTTGAGAAAAAAATAAAGTTACTTCTAACTCCAAAAGACCCTAATGATAAGAAAAATGTTATAGTCGAAATAAGAGCCGGTGCCGGGGGAGATGAGGCAGCATTGTTCGCAGAGGTTCTTTATAGGTTATATACCAGATATGCAGAAAGCAGGAAATGGAAATATTCTGTACTCAGTTCCAGCGGTCTGAGTATCGGTGGATTTAAAGAAATCATATTTGAGATTGGTGGAGAGGGAGCCTACGGAACGATGAAGTATGAATCCGGAGTACACAGGGTTCAGAGGGTTCCCACTACTGAATCCCAGGGAAGAATCCATACCTCTACTGCCACAGTCGCTGTACTTCCTGAAGCTGAGGAAGTGGATGTTGAAATAGACCCATCTGATTTAAGAATAGATGTTTTCCGCTCAAGTGGACCCGGAGGGCAGTCTGTAAATACTACAGATTCAGCAGTAAGGGTAACCTATGTTCCTACCGGTATGGTAGTAACCTGTCAGGATGAAAAATCACAGTTACAGAATAAGGAAAGGGCTTTAAAAATTCTAAGAGCCAGGCTTAAAGAAGCAGAGGAAAAGAAGCAGATGAGCGAGCAAACAGAAAGAAGAAGAATGCAGATCGGGACAGGGGACAGAAGCGAAAGAATAAGAACCTATAATTATCCGCAGGGAAGAGTGACTGACCACAGGATAAATTTGACTTTATACAAACTTGATGAAATCCTGGAAGGTGGTCTCGACCGGTTGATAGATCCATTAAAAAGTGCGGATAATGAAAAGAAAATAGAAAAGATAGGGGCTTAGTTTATTTGCAAACCTGGAATGTAAAAAGTATTTTAGACTGGGCTATAAATTATTTTAAAAACAAAAATATTCCCCAGCCCAGGTTATCTGCAGAATTATTGCTTAGTTCAGCCCTTAATCTAAACAGAATCAACTTATATTTAAATTATAACCGCATCTTAAACCAGCAAGAACTGGGAATATACAAGAAATATATCCTTAAAAGACTCCAGCATGTTCCTATCCAATATATTTTAAAAGAAGCATATTTTAGAAAAATAAAATTATATGTAGACAGTGGCGTACTTATACCCAGGCCTGAAACCGAACTTATAGTGGAGAGGGCATTTCAACTTTTAAAAAGTAATCTGGGAATGGGGAAAATCAATATTTTAGAGATTGGCACTGGAAGTGGCGCTATTGCTATAAGCGTTGCTTATGAGATTTCCGATGAGTTAGGAGTATCAGATGCATTCTGGCGGGTAATAGCAACTGATAATAATCCTGATGTACTGGAAATAGCAGAAAAAAATGCTAAAAGCATTCTTGATAGCAGCAAATTTGAGAACATAAAATTTATCGAATGCGACCTGGTACCGGAGAAGGATTCTGATTTTTTTA
>JAHIPJ010000191.1 GCA_018894445.1 Actinomycetota bacterium | reverse complement strand
TAATCATCTACAATATAATGTAATAGAAAGTATAGATAACCCCAAATATATAGAGGTATACTGCGAAGCAGATGTCAGGTGCTTCTTTCTAAAAATAATTTCTATTAATAGTATAACAATTCACACAAAAGCCAACGGCAGACTGAGAAGAATAAAATAGAAAGTCTTTTTATTATAAATACTCTATTGATTATTAAAAGTGCCCGAAATCTAGTACTTGACAATATATCATAAATGATATAAATATAGAATGGTAAATAAAATAAGTTTCTATCAGAGTTATAATGAAAAAGTACCGGTAAAAGAATATTTAAAATCTCTAGAACCTTTACAAGTAGCCAAAATTAGAAATATTTTGAGATTATTAGAAGAATTTGGTTTTAGTAAGCCATATGTAGATACAAGAAAAATTAAGGGGAAAAAATATAATGGGTTGTATGAGATTAAAATTGGCTATAGTAGAATTTTGTATTTTTTATATCTTAATAACGAATGTATCTTATTGCATGGATTTACTAAAAAAACAAATAAAAGTCCAAGAAGGGAACTTGATACTGCACTTAAAAGGATGAAGTTGTATAAAGATATAATGGATTAATATAATGGTGGTGATTATAATGAAAAAAGTTAGTTGGAAAGAAGTAGAAAAAGAGTTACTGGAGGATCCTGAGGTAGCCAAGGAATGTGCAAATCTTGAAGCAGAGTACCAGATTATAAGGCAGCTAATTACTTTGAGGAAAGAAAAAAAGTTGACCCAAAAAGAGCTGGCTGAATTAATTGGGGATAAACAGTCAAATATTTCCAGGCTCGAAAGCGGGAATTATAATCCTACTTTAGCTAAATTGAAAAAGATAGCTGACTGTTTGAATCAGAGATTAGATATAAGATTTGTTGATAAAGTACAATAGTTAGTTAAACAAATGTTACTAAGTTGAGATTTTTTATGTAGAGATATTTGAAATATAAATCTTTTTCTTTTTAAATCCATATAAAAAGCCCCGTCCCTTTTTCTTTTCTATTAAACGAAGGAAACAACACCATTATAATTTACGGTCTCCTTTTTCTAAAAAGGCAGGTTTTCGAATTACATATAACTCGTTTTTTATGCGAATTATTTTCATAAAAAACCTAGACCTTACTGTTATACGAAATTTTGCTAACCTTTAAACAATTCAAAACTAAATATATTTTATAAAAAAATGAGTAGTATGAAAATACAACTAGAACGAACAGCTCGAAAGCTGAAAATTCATAACTACAGTCGCAAAACTATAAAAAGTTATATTTACAGACTAAATGATGTATATTCAGCCTATTTTCTCCTCTTACAGGCCATTCTTGGGCTTTATTTTAGGAACTTTAATAGCCTTTCCCGAAAATTTAAACATCTCATTACCACATTTCTCACAGATATAACTAACGCCATCTTTTTTTTCTATCTTTTTTGCCAACTAAATTATGCAGCAGGTTCTAAAACAAAATCTATTGGCACATGACTTTGATAATAAAGATAAACATTATAATACATATAAGAAATATAGTTTAAATAGACAGATGGTGCCCCTACTTTTACCCCTGTATTATATTGCTGAGCAAAAGCCCATCGTTCAATAGTATATACACTATAATATTTCAAAATGTTCCTATTTGTAACATGGTTAAACTCATGAGAAAGCGTGCAAGCAATTTCCATTTCAAACGGCATTCCATTAAATTCTCGCTTTGATAAATCCATGTATACCACAGATCCATATGCAACACCAAGAGCATTTGACAAAGGCCTTTCTTCAATTCTTCTGACAGAAGCGTATTGAGCATAAACTTCAGGATCTTTTTGAGCTAATATATTTAAAGCCTGAGCAATAAGATTATAATAAGCTTCACTCCCCACAATCTTGGTATCCTTGCTCTGCGGGGTAGCTGTAGTTCTAGTATTTTTAATTGTTACAGTGCCGGCTTGTATGCCATACTTAGCACAAATATTTGCAAATTCTGTTGAATTGACAAAGTTTGAAAATACAAATTCTCTTGAAGAGCCGCCATTTAATAAGCCCATCCAGTTATTATAACCACCAGTGTCAGCTGGTCTGTCAAAAAAGGCTCTATACATTATTACTAAGAACTGGTCGTTATTTAAATTTCTATTTTTTAATTCTTCGCTAAATACAAATCCATAGGCTGCCTGTCCGCCTGTTACTTTCCCGGATATCAAATTATTAACCCAATTATCAAATCCTGCAGGATCAGGGCTTCTGTCCAGGCAGGTTTGATAAAGCCTTGTTACAAAACTGGATACATCAGATGTTTGATCAGCAAAAACAATTGATGGAAAAGTAAAAGTCAGTATAAAGGCCAGAAGAAAAACTATAATAAAAATCCTAATTTTATTATTTTTAAACATCTATTCCCTCTACATTTATAATAAAATGAATTCTCGCAAATTGTTTTTAACTTAGATAACATAGGTTCAAATTTTTGAGTTTAAATCAATAAACTCTAACTTAATATACTGCATTTAGTCTAATATATTAATTATTTTTTATCAAACTGTAGTATTATCAGTGAAAGTTTTTTTATACCCCACTATGCTAATCTGCGATATATTTATCAATGCTTAACTATTGGTTTCAAAATTGTAGGTAGCCAACTAATTGATATGCCATTGGTATTGACTGTAATTAGACTGTTTTATCAGTGTCCGGGGTTATTCTGTGGATCACGTTTGCAATAGCAACAAAACAAACCCATATCATCCACGGATAGAAATCTTGTTGACCTATTAGAACCATTGTTAAACCGAGTGCTGCTATTACCCTAAGACAATGTAGTCTTTTCTGCTAAAAAGTAAAAGCAGTGATAAAAAATCTTTAGGGGACATAGCTTATTATAACTCTTAAGAAAACCAAAAACCCCAAGATATCTATTCATTAATTATCTCTTTTAAATATCCTTTTAATTAATGGTGTTGTTACTATTTCCCTAAATAAAATATTAATTTGTAACTGTAAAAAAGGTCTCAATACTACCGGGGTTTACGGTTCTATTGCAATACACTTTACCCCAATGTGATGAGCTATCCCCCGGAGTTTTCCTGATGGGCTAAACCCATATACCTATATCGAAATCAAGCTATAATTTACGCCCCCTACTAAAACAGGGTATATGGTACCCAAAGTGGCCCTGCTCCTAAAATTTGAGTAAGAAGTATTTTCCAAAATCCGTTGCTTTTTACAGTGATTTTTTATCTTCAGGTTTATCAAAATAAAGTCTTATCTCTTCCAGGATCCGTTACCTGGTTTGGAGACAGAATTCGTTACTTATTTATAGTTTTACCCACACCTAAATGGGGCTAAACTC
>JAHIPJ010000190.1 GCA_018894445.1 Actinomycetota bacterium | reverse complement strand
TGTTATTTCTTCAGAAATCCTTTGAATCCGGTCTTCAGACTGATCTATGCCTACCACGCTGTGGCCGGCTTCTGTTAATGTTCTAGCAACACTTACTCCAAATCTTCCCAATCCTATTACTAAAAATTGTTTTTTCATATTTCCTATCCGATAGTTATTGTTTCTTCAGGATGAGTTATTTTATTAACTATACCTCTTATTGCAATAGCTACAGATAAAGTACTGATACCAATTCTACCAATATACATAGTAAGTATCAATATTATCTTGCTTGGTGTAGAAAGTGCCGGTGTAATTCCGGTACTTAAACCTACGGTACCAAATGCCGATACTACTTCAAATAAAACTTCTTTTAAAGAGTATCTCTCAAATACCAGTATTCCGATTGTTGAGATTATAATTAATGCAGTTGCGGCAATAGTCAGGGTTAAAGCCCTGTATATTAAACTTGAGGGCAGTTTTCTTTTAAGTAATGTGACTTCACTTCTTCCTCTAATGGAGCTCAAACCACCTGCAGTCACAGCAACGAAAGTGGTAGTTTTTATGCCGCCTCCTGTTCCTCCTGGTGATGCTCCTATAAACATTAGAAGGGTTAGGAAGAAAACAGTAGCAGGGTTTAACCTTCCAATGTTCATAGTGTTAAAACCAGCTGTTCGTGCTGTAACTGATTGAAAGAAGCTGGCTAAAATTTTGGTTGATAGAGTCCTATTTGCAATAGATTCGGGATTTTTAAACTCAAGAAGGAAAAACACAACTGCCCCTGCTGCTATCAAGCTTGCAGTTGCAATCATAACCACTTTTGCATGCAGGGAAAAATGTTTTATTCTCCTGAAAGTAATAATCTCGGAAATTACAGGAAAACCAATTCCTCCAAGCACAATTAGAAACATAAGTACCAGATTCAGGGGGATATCAGAGGCAAAATTCTCAAAGCTTTTTGAATATAGGGTGAAGCCGGCGTTACAGAAGGCACTGACGGTATGGAATAAACTAAAAGTCATCGATGTTTTTATAGAATAAAGATGCTTAAAATGAAAAATAGCCGACATAATAATGAATGCAATAAATTCTATGGTAAATGTAGTTCCTGCTATTACCATGAAAAATTTAGATGCGCTAAACGGCTGTTTTGAGCCGAAACTGGTATTGATATAAAATTTGTCTCTAATTTGTATTTTTCTTCCCAGAATTAATCCAAAAATGGAGCCGACGGTCATGATTCCCAGTCCGCCAATCTGAATTAGGATAAGTATTACAATTTTACCTAAGTCAGTAAAATATGTCGGTGTATCCTGAACTATCAGTCCTGTAACACAGATTGCTGAAGTAGAAGTAAAGACTGCATCTATATAGCTAATTTTTCCGCTCTGCGTCATCTGGGGGATTGATAAAAATAGCGAGCCAAGTATTATAGCTATTGCAAAACCAAGCAATACCTGTTTGGCGATTGTTTTTTGTGTCCTGGAAGAAAATAAGGGTATGTCTTTCATTACATTTTTGAGTTCAATTATTGAATAAAATCTAACATATAAGTTGATATTTTAGTAAAATTGGTAATTTAAAACAACAACTTTATTTTTTCAGTCTTAATTTATACAATATTACTAAAATTTACAAGATATTGGCATTATTGTAGCATATGTTATACTTACACAAATATGTGAATTAATTTTAGCAAGCTGTCATTTAATGTAGTAAATAAAGAAGTAATATAAACATAGCAACAAAATTAAAATGGATGATAATATTAAAATTGTCAGCAGATTTTCCAGAAAGGCTAAAATAAATATTTCTATTACCATCTTCTTAATTTTTATCGTAATTATTATCCTTACCTCTATAAATCAGATAAAAAGTATTGTAGAAAAAAGAGAAAAGATAATAGAGCTGGAAGAGAAACTAAACTGGGAAAGGAATGAGAATATCAATCGTCTGGCGCTTGAAAAAAGCTTATATGGAGAAGATGCTATAGAGCTTGAAGCCAGAAAGCAGTTTAATATGACTGTAGGTGATGAGGCCAATTTTTCTGTAGTTATTAAGGATGATAAATCTGAACAGAATTTTAAAAATGACAGCAACCCGGCTTCCGGTAAGGATATTTATTCAAACTCGGCTTTATGGGAAAATATAAAGATCTTCTATAATAATGAAATCAGAAGTAACTAAGCCAGGATTAGAAAAGGTATATAAATAATTTTAAATGAAATTAGCGTCTATTGATATCGGAACCAACTCCACCAGATTACTAATCACTGATTACCAAAACAATAAATTCATTCCTCTAGAAAGAAAGATGACAATTACCCGCCTGGGTAAAAATCTGGACGAAAATAATATGATTCTTGATGGTTCTGCCAGTAAGACTGTTGAGGTTCTTTCAGATTACCAGCGTTTGATTGAAGACTATGATGTAAAAAAATTCAGAGTTGTAGGGACAAGTGCAATAAGGAAAGCATCAAATAGTGATTGGTTTATATCTTGTGTCTACAAACATCTGGGGATGAAAATTGATGTTGTCAGTGGAGATGAAGAAGCCCGGTTGAGCTTCTACGGCGCAGTAAGAGATATGGATTTAAATTATCCGGATTATAAGGCGGAGCTCAACGGTAAAATTTTAGTAGTGGATATTGGGGGCGGGAGCAGTGAATTCATACTGGGTGATTGTAACTATAATCTGCAGTTGGTTGAAAGTTTAAATCTTGGATGTGTCAGTTTAACTGAAAAATTTATTGGCTCCAGTATACCGGATACAAATAGTCTAAGTCAGATGCAGCAGTATGTTGTAAATGAGCTGGAAGAAACTACCGGGAAAATTAACCTATATAAACCAGCGTTTATAATTGGAGTAGCCGGCACCATAACCACTCTGGCAGCGATTGATTTGAAACTGGCGGCATACAACAGCGAAAAGATACACAGGCATATTTTAAGTCTTAAAAAAATTGAAAATATTTATAAAAATCTATGCAGGCTGGATCTGAAAGGCAGAAAAAAAGTAGTGGGGCTTCACCCCGGAAGAGCAGATGTCATTATTGGTGGTACAGCAATTGTTCTGGGAGTTTTAAAACTGCTGGATATTAAGGATATTCTGGTAAGTGAAAGAGATATTTTGGACGGAATTATTTACACCCTGGTTGATTTTTGATAATATAAATCAATAAATCAGTCACCTGCCCGAGTGGCGGAATTGGTAGACGCAACGGACTTAAAATCCGTTGAGGTTTTTCCTCGTGCCGGTTCGATTCCGGCCTCGGGCACCATCTTAAGACATTTCTTAATATATTTATATAATAATTATTTTATAAATTTTTTTTCTTTTTCACTTAGCCAGTATTGTTATTAAGGCTATACCTATTGCCTCATCTAAAAAAGTATCTGAAAGATTTACAATTAATACAAATAGTGTTATATTATCTTTAATTAGTCCTTTGCTAGCGAAAGTCGGCTTCATGCCGTGCGTTGATTAATCAACCTAGCTACAAAGGGCTTATTTTTTCAATTGAGAAAGTATTTT
>JAHIPJ010000015.1 GCA_018894445.1 Actinomycetota bacterium | reverse complement strand
TTTCGATTTATGATCTTCAGGCAACATCAATTTTTTTCATACGCAGGATTGAAAAGAAGACCAGGAGTATAATTAAGGAAAATGAAACAATGACAGTAGGAATCAAAGAATTATCGAAAATATGTCCGATTTCATTTGCCTTAAAAAGCAAATAATTTGGGAGATAGGCTCTTACTACCATAAATTGATTGAAAATGCTTAAAGTATATCCAAGAACAAGGACCGTAATTCCGGTAATTATACCTTTTTTAAATAGGCTGCTAAGGTATAAAAGTATGGATAACAATACGGAATAATAAAGGAGTTTATATCTATCATGGTTATGTGTATCACCCGCTTATTAAAATTTATATTTTTATATATTATATACTTTACACAGAATAATTGAAGAAATAAAATAAGGAATCAGTAATTTGATGCTTGACTATAAAATCAGCAAAGGATACTATAATTTGCAGATTGGCTGGAATGTACTGCAGAAAATAATAGTAAGTCTGCAAAGTTGAAAGAAGATGAAAAAATCTTTGTGGTCTTGGTGTCTATGTGTGATAAAATAAAGAGATATTTTGTTAAAATTAAAACCCCGAACCCAGGGTGTGCTAAATTTTTTAGAAAATGTTCAATGGATTTTTTGAGGAGGTTTTCATGGATATTATTGTGAGGGATAATTATGAGAAAATGAGCAGGTATGCAGCAGAGATTATTGCAAAATGCATAAAATCAAAACCTGATTGTGTTCTTGGGCTGGCAACTGGAGGCACGCCAATAGGGACATATAAAGAACTAATAAGGATGCACAAACAAGGGCTTGATTTTTCACAAGTTAAAACTTTTAATCTTGATGAATATCTTGGGGCTGGTATTGATCTTGGTAAACCATATGATTTAGACCAAAGTTATGCAAGGTTTATGTATGAAGAACTTTTTAAACATATAAATATTAAGAAAGAAAACACTCATGTGCCTGATGGGCTTTCAAAAGAGCCAGAGAAGTTTTGCCAATGGTATGAAGATGAGATAAGAAAAGCAGGAGGGGTAGACATACAGCTTCTCGGGATAGGCGGGGATGGCCACTGGGCATTCAATGAGCCTGGGTCGTCTCTGTCATCTAGAACAAGAATTGAGCCGTTAACAAAGCAGACTTTAGATGATAATTATGAAAGTTTTTATAAGAAGGCAGAAATAAAAAGAGAGCAGATGCCGCATTTTGCAATCACAATGGGAATTGGAACAATTCTTGAAGCAAGGCATGTACTTATAATTGCTAATGGAAAGAAAAAAGCAAAAGTTATTGCAAAAGCTCTTGAGGGGCCCATAACATCTCAAATCACAGCATCAGCAATACAACTTCATAATGGAAAGGTTACTGTTGTGCTTGATCAGGATGCTGCCTCAGAATTGAAAAATATAGAACATTACAGGCATGTAGAAAAATTAAAGCTGGACTATAAGTTAGGCTCTGTTTCGCTATGCTGAAAAATTTCTTCTCTTTCTTGTTTTGTATAAAATAGTTTCATACACTCTTCTTTGGGAAGTACATCAGTATTGTTTACTATTTTTTTAATTTAATTTATCTTCCACAACTTTGGCTATTTTGTTGGCAAGTTTTTCAATATCGCTTTTGGTAGGGCCTTCAAGCATCACCCTGCAAATAGACTGAGTGCCAGAATATCTTACAAGAACCCTGCCCTTGTCAGCGAGTTCCTTTTCAACTTCTGATATTATACTCTTTAGTTCAGGTATTTCTTCAAGTGGGGCTTTCCTTTTAATCTTCACATTTATCAAAACCTGAGGGAAGGTCTTCATAATCTTTGACAGTTCTGAGAGGGGCTTGTTTTCCTTTTTCATAACGGATAGAAGCTGTAGTGCGGTTAAAATACCATCACCTGTGGTATGGTGTTCTTTAAAAATTATATGGCCGGAATCTTCTCCTCCAATAACACTATCATGTTTTATCATTTCCTCAAGCACATATCTATCGCCAACTTTTGTTGTTACATTCTTAATGCCCATCTTTTTGAATGCAACAGAAAGTCCTAGATTGCTCATTACAGTTGTAACCACAGTGTTATTCTTTAGTATACTCTCCTCTTTCATTTTTTTTGCGCATATTGCAATTATCTTATCGCCATTGACTATGTTGCTTTTTTCATCAATTGCTATTAACCTATCCCCGTCACCATCAAAAGCAAGCCCGATATCTGCTTTAGTTTCAGCTACCTTTTTTGCGAGATTTCCAGGATAGAGTGAGCCGCAATCCAGGTTAATATTCTGGCCATTAGGGCTAACATTTAAAGTAATAATCTCAGCCCTCATCTCCTTAAACAATGTAGGAGCAACTTTATAAGTAGCACCATTTGCACAATCAAGCACAATCTTCATTCCTTCAAGGTTAAGATTCCTGGGGAATGAATGTTTGAGGAATACTATGTACCTTCCACTTGCATCTTTTTCCCTGAACGCACGGCCCAGATTTTCAGCACTGGTAAGAAGAGACGGGAGTTTTTTTGAAAGTATCAGCTCTTCAATTTTCAGCTCTTCTTCATCAGTTAGCTTATATCCGTTTTTTAAAAATATTTTGATTCCATTGTCCTGGTATGGATTATGTGAAGCGGAA
>JAHIPJ010000189.1 GCA_018894445.1 Actinomycetota bacterium | reverse complement strand
CAGTAAATTTAACAAATATGGTTGAAATTATGAAGTTAAATTATTGAAAACATGCCACAAGCGCATGTTTTTAGGGGGCATCGATACTTGTTCTTATTGCTTTTACGATTTCACTGGTTAATTGTTTTTTCTTAACTTCTGTTCTTCCAGGAAATAATTTAACTATTATATGAGGCATATCATTATTCTCCTTTTAATATTGTAATAGTTATGTAATAAAAGTATACATTAAAAATGAGTAAAATTCTTTTTTAGTTTATTATTATCAATCCAGGTTATATAATTATAAAAAGATATATTTAAAAAACCTGGACAAGAAGATGAAAGAAGCATATCTATATAAAAAACTTGATGATAAAAAGGTAAGATGCGATCTTTGCAGCCATAGATGTCTTATTAAAGATCAAAATAAAGGTAAATGCTTTGTCAGGAAGAATATTGGTGGAACATTATACTCCCTGGTATACGGGAAATTAATTGCTGAAAATTCTGATCCGGTTGAGAAAAAACCGCTATTCCACTTTTTACCTGGTACATACTCCATGTCAATAGCGACAGTTGGATGTAATTTTAAATGTTTTTTTTGCCAGAATTATAATATTTCTCAAAGCCCTTCTGATTTGGATAGGATAGAGGGTAGGGATATCTCACCTGAAGAATTAATAAACCATGCCCTGGCTAATGATGACAAAAGCATTTCATATACCTATACTGAACCAACTATCTTTTTTGAATATGCGTATGATACTGCTAAACTGGCAAGTGAAAAGGGCTTAAAAAATATTTTTGTAACCAATGGGTTTATGACCAAAGAATGTATAATGATGATGGAACCATATCTGGATGCAGCAAATGTAGATTTAAAGAGTTTTTCAGAAGAAACATATAAACGGAAAATGGGGGGGAAGTTAAAGCCTGTTCTAAATAATATTATTTTAATGAAAAAGCTTGGTATATGGGTTGAGGTTACAACTCTAATAATACCGGGAATTAATAACTCCAAAGGTGAATTACAGGAAATAGCAAAATTTTTAGCTGCGATTGATAAGGGCATACCGTGGCATATAAGTGCTTATTATCCACAGTATAAGTCTGATATACCTCCCACAAGTGTAGAACAGATAAAAATTGCCATTGATATAGGAAAAAGTGCAGGATTAAAATATGTTTACGGAGGAAATATTTCAGGAAACACACACGAAAACACCTATTGTCCAAATTGTAATAGCATGTTGATCAAGAGATTCGGGTTTTCAGTTTCAAATAATAAAGTAAAAAATAATTCTTGTTTAAATTGCGGTCAGAAGATAGATGGAATATTTTAAAAAGGTTAATTCTGACATTTAATCTTTAAAATTTTAGATTTAAATATAAAAGAATACATAAAGGCTTACTTAACTTTTAAATAAAATTATTCTATAATATCTTCCTGTTGTTTATAAGGCGGCATAGCCAAGTGGTAAGGCGGAGGTCTGCAAAACCTTTATCCCCGGTTCGAATCCGGGTGCCGCCTCCAGGATTTTGCGTATTTAATTATAAATATATAAGTCAATATAATTTTTACTAAACTACTAATTGATAGAAATTGTCTATACGACATATTATGAATTTCTTTTAAAAAGTAGAAGCAGATAAAAAACCAGATGAGTAGTTATTAGATTTAATATCATTAAAAAATTTTATTAAGCCATTGTTATTATATATAAATTGGAAGGAGATATAATATGGGTTACACCCAAGACGTGCTTTCAAATGTTTTAGAAAAAAATCCCGGGGAATTAGAATTTCATCAAGCAGTGAGGGAAGTGTTTTCGTCAATCGAAGCAGTATTTGAAATATATCCTGAATATGAAAAAGCAGGGATTTTAGAAAGACTTGTAGAACCTGAAAGGCAGATAATCTTTAGAGTTCCATGGATGGATGATGAAGGTAAGATAAGAGTCAACCGGGGATACAGGATTCAATTTAATAGCGCGATAGGCCCATATAAGGGTGGTTTAAGATTACATCCGTCAGTAAATCTTGGAATAATAAAGTTTCTCGGGTTCGAACAAATATTCAAGAATTCCCTTACCGGATTCAGTATTGGAGGCGGAAAGGGTGGAAGTGATTTTGATCCAAAAGGTAAATCAGATGCAGAAGTCATGAAATTTTGCCAGAGTTTTATGACCGAGCTGTTCAGGTATATTGGCCCCTGTACAGATGTACCGGCAGGGGATATAGGTACCGGAGCAAGAGAAATAGGTTATATGTTCGGCCAATATAAGAGATTAAAAAATGCATTTGAAGGTGTCCTCACAGGTAAGAGCATAGAATATGGAGGGAGCCTGCTCAGAAAAGAAGCTACCGGATATGGTCTTGTGTACTTTGTTAATAATATGTTGGAAAAAAAGGGCAAGTTAATTAAAGGAGCAAAAATAGTTATTTCAGGTTCGGGAAATGTTGCCATATATGCGCACCAAAAAATAAAAGAACTGGGAGGTATAGTGGTTGCTATGAGTGATTCAAATGGTTATATTTATGATCCCGAGGGTTTAGATTTAAATGAAATAAAAATAATTAAGGAAATAGATAATAAAAGGATTATAGAATACAAGAATAAATATCCCGATGCCAGATATAAAGAAAATTCTAAAGAAATCTGGAAGATTAAATGCGATATTGCGCTTCCATGTGCTACACAAAATGAAATAAACTCGGAAGATGCTGAAATTCTGGTAAATAATGGTTGTTATGCAGTTGGTGAAGGAGCCAATATGCCATGTACACCAGAGGCAGTAAAAATATTTTTGGAAAACAAAATATTATATGCTCCCGGGAAAGCTTCAAATGCGGGAGGAGTAGCAGTATCAGCACTGGAAATGTGTCAGAATAGCACAAGGACACAGTGGACTGCTGAAGAAGTAGACAAAAAATTAAAAGAAATTATGTCTAATATCTTAAAAAATATCAGCATGACAGCTAAAGAGTATGGGGAAGAGGATAATTTGGTCACGGGCGCCAATATAGCTGGTTTCCTGAAAGTAGCCAATGCAATGCTGGCACAGGGAGTTGTTTAGAAAAAAACCGTATTATTCCTTTTTTATTAGGAATTTAAAGAATTTATTAAACGGTAATTATTCATAATTATTTTTTCTTCTATATCTCCATCTGAAATTTTTTTAAGATCAGGAAGACTTTTATTATCTATTATTTTTCCAATAACTGTGACTGGACTTGCTGCCTGTGGTTTGTCTTTTGTGCTGGCAGGAGTTTTTCCGAAGAATATGCAGAAAGCATTTCCTGGAGGCCAGTAAGCTACAGAACCTATATCCAGGATTTCTATGCCATTTTCAAGCTCAGAATAAACAGGTATTTGAAAATATATCTCATTGCCCCATCTGTTTGCACGAGAAACTATCGGCAGTTTTTTTAATATTTCTTGAGAGGTCTTTGAATCATTTAACTCAACCAGAAATTCAAAATTTTTAGAGATTATTTTAATTTTATTTTTCATTTATAACACCTGAATTCAATTTCTTTTTATCTACAATAACCATAATATATTTTAAAATAAAAATCCATAAATAATAGAAAGAACTTGTAATCAGGCATAAAGTTTTTAAATGAATTAATCCATTATTTCATCTTTATCCACCAATCTTGCTATAGTAAGCTTATCTTCACCGAATTTATCTGATATTTTGTCGATGGCTTCAGCCAGATTTTCGTCTTCCGACTCATTGGGAGATAGTAAGTTTTCCAGCATAAAAGTTGGCCTTAAACTACTTACCGAAACTCCAATCAGCCTGATTTTTTTTCTCTTCAGGTCAAGATTTTTAAGTAAGAGGACAGAGGACCTGTGTATGTCAAATATACCAGAAGTATATTTTTTTAAGGTTGTTCTCCTGGTAACAGTTTTAAAGTCGGAAAATCTTACTTTAAGAGTGACTGCTTTGCCTTTATATTTCTTTAAACGGAGGTTTCTTGATATTTTTTGTGAAAGGAGGAGAAGTGTTGATCTCAGTATTCCAAAATCATCTACATCCTTTCTGTAGGTTATTTCTCTTCCTATTGATTTGGGCTCCTGATTTGGTGTTACTTTCCTGTTATCAATTCCGTTTGCCATTTTATGTATAATCCTGCCAGGCTCTCCAAACTTATTTTCAATTATTTCCAGGGGAGTGCTGGCTAGATCGCCTATGGTCTCAATTCCCATTGATTTAAGTTCCTGGTCTGTAACTCTTCCCACACCCCATATATAGGATACCGGCAGAAGCTTAACTTTTTCTAAAACTTCTTTAGTATTTTCAAGTACTGTAAGACCATTAGGCTTTCCTATGCTTGAGGCAAGTTTGGCTAAAAACTTGTTAGGTCCTATACCGGCAGAAGAGGTCAGGTTGGTCTGTTCATATATTTTGCCCTTTATTTTTTTAGCAATTTCCAGTTCGTTTCCAAAAAGTTTCTGGCAGCCGGTTATATCCAGAAAAGCTTCATCACAGCCTATAAATTCTACCAGGGGAGTAAACTGAAAGAATATCTCTCTTATCTGCATTGATTCCTTAAGATATTTTTCCATATTGACCGGAACAAAAATTCCTTCAGGGCACAGTCTTTTTGCCCGGCTCAGGGGCATTCCCGAATGCAAGCCGTATTTCCTCGCTTCATAAGAGGCAGATGAAATTACTCCTCTATTTAGTGGCCCACCGACTATTAGAGGTTTATTTTTATATTGGCAAGTATCCCTTTGCTCTATTTGTGCAAAGAAAGCGTCCATATCTATATGTATTATTCTTCTCAAATTTCCCATGCTGATTTTGCTTCTGTCAGTAAATTATTTCTTAAACTGTACTCGCTATGTACATGCAGATGAGAAAAAAAAGCCATTTTATTTAACCTTGCCCCTTAATTTTATAGATATATGTTTAGGATTGATCATTTTTATAATACTACCGAACATATGTTTGGTCAATAGAAATTTATGAAATTTATTTTTATCTTATTTTTGATTTTCCGGGTATTTTAATCTGGAGGAAAAATAAATTATTCCAGTTAGTTTATTGTGAACTACCTTTGGACTAAAGACCCAAAGGCTTCCTGTTTCACAGCTTCATCTATTGATGACAGCTCCGCAGGCTTTAGACGAGTGCTCCCTTCGCCTTTTAAATTTAATTCTCTTAATACTTGAGCTAAGATATTTTTAGAAGCGTTAATGTCCCTATCTAATATTGTTTTACATTTCGGACATTCCCATTCTCTATCTTTTAATTCTAAATCTTGGTTGATATACCCACAGTGATTACAAGTCTTCGAGCTGGGATAAAATCGTTTGGTTTTCACAACTTCACCGCCATATCTTTTTGACTTATATTCTATTTTTTTTATTAACCAATACCAACTTTGATTAGATATTGATTTTGCCAAACAATGATTTTTTAACATTCCTTTAATATTCAAATCCTCAATAGCAATTAACTTGTTTTCTTTACACAACTTATCAGAAAGTTTGTGTTGAAAATCCTGTTTCACATTGCCAAATTTTTCGTATCGTTTAGCAAGCTTAAGTATTGCTTTCTTTCTGTTTTTACTTCCTTTTTTCTTTTTACTTATTTGTTTATGCAGAAATTTAATATTACCCTCATTGATTTTTAAACTATATTTTTGTCCATCAGAGACTACTACGAGATCTTTAATGCCTAAATCCAATCCAGCAGAATTGTTGCTAATTCTTTTTTTCTTTTCTTCAAAATCGGTAGTAATTGAAACAAAATATTTATCTGTCTTTGTTTTACTTATTGTTGCATATTTCACATTTCCTAAAACTTCTCTATGGATAATAGTTTTAATACCTTTTTTAAATTTCGGGAAACAAGAATGATTGCCTTTTAATTCAAAAAATTGTGGAACTCTAAAACTTTGATTATTTTTTTTGCTTTTAAATTTGGGAAAACCACTTTTCTTTTGAAAAAATCTATTATAAGCAGTATCTAAGTCTTTTAGTGTTTGCTGTAAAGCTTGCGAGTTAGCTTCTTTTAACCATTCGTTTTCTTTTTTTAAACCAGTAAGTTTATTTGCACAATCATAATAATTTAAGTGTTTCTTTTTTAAATCTTTTTCTTTAGCTTCTAAATATATTTTATTATTCAAATCTAAAAAATAATTCCAAGTAAAACGAGAACACCCAAACATATTGTCTAGTTTTTCTCTTTGCTCTTTATTCGGTTGAAGTCTAAATTTGTAGCTTTGCATATTTCTATTATAGTTTATGTAAATATACTTATCAAACATAATTTACTATAATATACTAGAAATATGATTAAATTACCATTCCAAAGCCAGTGCCAAGTATCTTTTGAAGATACACCTAATTTTAGTTTGTAAATACAGAAAACAACTATTAGCCACTATCGGTGAAGATTGCAAACAGATTATGTTTGAAATATCTCAAATATCAGATTTCACTATAGATACTATGGAAGTAGACAAAGATCATATTCACCTGCTCTTAGATATTGAGCCTAAAATATCAGTCAGTTCTATTGTTAATAGATTAAAAGTTATGTCCACTAATCGTTTATGGAAAAAATACAAAGATTATCTACAAACTCAATTCTGGAAGGAAAAAACAGTCTGGAGCGATGGGTATTTTGTTTGCACAACTGGAAATGCTAAAATGGAAACGATTAAGAAGTATATTGAAACACAGGGCTAGCCATTCATCTCAAGGGCTAAAGACCGTTGAGTTTTCTAGCTACTATTATAAAATCTCAAGATTTTTACTGATTTTGTTGTTTTTTTATGTATATTTTAATTAAAAATTTTCTCAAATGGTCGGGTTCTAATAATTTTTAGGTTGATTTTTTGAAGTTTTTATATATAATTGTGAGCTCTGCACAGCTCTGCACGGTATTATTGAAATATGTTTTAATTAAATTATTATTATTTCCGGTAAATACCGTATAAAAAAGGATAAAAAAATATGAAAAAATACAATATAGCCATAAATATTTTATTCTGGACTCTGGTAGCATTTTTGTTGTTTATAACTGCATTATCTCTATTTTATAAAAATGATAAAGTAAATTCTATATTACCTGGTCTTAGAGGTGAGGAATCTTCGGAAAAGGAAAAGATAGTGATTAGGGAAATTATGGAAGTTGAAAAGGAAGTAGAATGGTATTATTTCATTGCATCAGGATATAGTGCCAATGATCCTGTGCAGGGTACTAATAATATCACTGCGACAGGTAAAGAAATAAAAGAAGGAATGGTTGCTGTAGATCCCAAGGTAATACCCCTGGGAACGAAGATTGAAATAAAAGATATGGGAATTTTTATAGCAGAGGACACAGGGGGAAAAATTAAGGGTAATAGAATAGATATATATTTTGATACAAAAAAAGAGGCAAAAGAATTTAGTAGAAAAGGAATCTGGGTTAAAATAATAGATAATAGCTATGAATTAGCTGATTTATTTAAAGATATAAGGCCGTTGACCAATTAAAAAACTGTTCTTTTATTTTTTAACTGGTTAATATTTGTTTTGCAAAAAAAAAGGTAATATAATAATTAGACTGATTTGCATCGAGCGGAAGTAGCTCAGCTGGTAGAGCATCACCTTGCCAAGGTGGGGGTCGCGGGTTCGAACCCCGTCTTCCGCTCCATTTTTTTATAAAAGATTTTATTGTCCTGCGTATACAAAGATATATAATAAATAAGGAATTTCTAAATAATAAATAAACAAAAAATGATTGAAATAGAATTTAAAAAGATTGGGAAAATTAAAGTAAAGGAAGGCTCAAATATTCTGGAGGTAATTGGGAAGCTTGATGAAAAAATTGCCCGGCAAGCGATAGCAGCTGAATTGACTGGCGGGAAAGATGAAGGATTGGAAAATAATCTTGTAGATCTTGACTATAAGGTAAATGAAAATTCAAACTTCAATATTATTACTCCTGAGACCGGGGAGAAAGCAAATGATATCTTAAACCATAGTTCTTCTCATATAATGGCTGCAGCCATAAAAAAAGTATTTCCGGATGCAAAGTTTGCTATTGGTCCCGCCATAAAGGAAGGATTTTATTATGATTTCGAAACTAAAAAAAGTGTTGCAATAGAAGACCTTTCTTTAATTGAAGAGGAAATGAAAAAAATAATAAAATCAAACTGCAAATTTGAAAGAAGTGAGATTAGCAAACAGGAAGCGAAAATATTATTTAAGGACAATCCCTATAAAATTGAACTTATAGACGATATTGAAGATAAAAAAGTAAGTGTTTATTATTCCGGTGATTTTGTTGATTTATGTTCGGGACCCCATATCCCATCCACGGGAAAAGTTGGAGCATTTAAACTGTTAAGCATTGCGGGAGCTTACTGGAGAGGCAGTGAGAAAAATAAGATGCTGGTCAGGATATATGGAACTTCATTCTTTAGAAAGGAAGAGTTGAAAAATTATCTGGAAAGATTAGAAAAAGCAAAGAGAAGTGATCACAGGAAAATAGGAAAGGACCTGGACTTATTTAGTTTTCATGATGAGGCACCTGGATTTCCCTTTTTTCATCCGAATGGAATGATATTGAGGAATATCATATTGGATTACTGGAGAGAGGAACATATAAAGGAGGGCTATAAAGAGATAAATACACCAATTTTGCTTAGTAATAAATTATGGAAAACATCCGGCCATTGGGATAATTACAGAGAAAATATGTATTTTG
>JAHIPJ010000188.1 GCA_018894445.1 Actinomycetota bacterium | reverse complement strand
ATATATTTTCTGTAAATTTTAGTGACCATACCTACATACTCCGGAGATTTCATTCTTCCTTCTATTTTTAGTGCACTGATTCCTGCTGCTATAATTTCGGGTATAATATCCAGTATACAAAGATCACCCTTACTGAATATATAACTTCCATCCGCGATAATATAATTATATTTACCGGCATCTCTTTCAAGGAGCTTATATTTCATCCGGCAGGGCTGGGTACATTTCCCTCTGTTACCGCTTCTACCTCCTACAAATGAACTGAAATAACAGCTTCCCGAGTATGAATAGCACTGAGAACCATGACCGAATACCTCTATTTCCATCAACTTTTTTTTGCATAAATCTTTTATTTCGTCCAGAGTCATTTCTCTGGCAAGGATGACTCTTTTAAATCCAAGATTGCTTGACAATTTTAATGAATAAATATTATGAATGTTAAGTTGTGTACTTGCATGAATTGGAATAGTCTTAAACAAATCTTTTAGAATTTTATATATACCATAGTCCTGGATAATAATTCCGTCAGAACATATATAAATGTATTCGTTCAGGAAATTTATTACCTCTGGTATTTCTCTATCTTTTACCAGTGTATTTAAGGTTAAATATACTTTTACACCATGACTGTGAGCAAAGCCTACTGCTTTTTTTATTTGATTTATATCAAAATTTTCAGCATATGCTCTGGCACCAAATTTTTTATATCCCAGATAAACAGAATCAGCACCAGCATTAACCGCTGCTACCAATTGATCCCAGCCTCCTGCCGGTGCTGTCAGCTCTATTTTATTTATGGTGTGATTCATTTTGGAAATCTGAAATATGAATTCTTAAGCGTCAATGTATTTTATGATTTTCTCAAATTTAGGAGTCCTTTTGATTAAATCTTTAAGTTTGTTCCAGCTATCTTTTATTTTTTTCTTTCCTGATTCAATATTTAAAATTACCTGCCCTTTTTCTGTACCGCATTCCACTTTTTTACTTGATATACATGAATGAATTTCTACCATATCATGTATATCACTTTCAAAATAAGGCGAATAATTTTTAAGCTCCTCCATCTCTAAATCTTTGAATGATATCTTTTTATCAATACAAAACCTTACAATCTTTCCTACAATGTTATGCGCTTTTCTAAAACTTTCACCTTTCTTTACCAGATAGTCAGCAATATCGGTAGCTTCTAAAAATCCCTCTTTCAGGGCATTATTAATTTTTATACTATTGAATTTTATTTTCTCAAGTAATTTAGAAAATATTTCAACACTGGCAGAGGTTTCCTTATAAGCACCGAGTAGTATTTTTTTATCTTCCTGAAGATCCCTGTTATAGGTTGAAGGCAAGCCTTTAAGCAGTATCATTGACTGCATGAGACTGCCAATAACCAGGGAGCTCTTGCCCCTTATTAACTCCAGAACATCGGGATTCTTTTTTTGAGGCATTATGCTGCTGCCTGTACAAAAATCTTCATCTATTTCAATAAATGAAAACTCACTAGTGTTATATATAATAAGGTCTTCACATAAACTGCTCAGATGCAGCATTATCTTGCTGCAGGAATATATAAAATCTATTATAAAATCCCTGTTTCCTACTATATCCATACTATTAGAATCAAGATCTTTAAATTCAAGAAGTTCTTTTAGTAGTTTTCTATCCAGCTTATATCCGCTTCCTGCACAGGCTGCAGCTCCCAGCGGCATATAATCGCAGGTTTCAAAATTGAAAAAAAGGTTGTCGGTATCCCTCTCAAACTTTTTAAAAAAAGAGAGAAAATAATGTGAAAGCAGAACAGGCTGGGCTTTTTGCATATGGGTATATGCTGGAATAATAATATCGATTTTACTTTCTGCAATTTTTAATATATTTCCCTGCAGAGCTAAAATCTTACTTATTATATCTATTAAGGCATCTTTTACAAAAAGTTTTTCATCCAGCACAACCTGGTCATTCCTGCTCCTACCGGTATGAATTTTCATGCCTGCATCTCCAATTATTTTTCCCAGTTCGGATTCAACCAGACTGTGAATATCTTCATAAAGACTCGTATCAATACTACCTTCCTCAATATTTTTTTTGACAGTTTTTAGGCCGTAAATAATTTTTTTAAGCTCATCATCCGGAATAATTCCGATCTTATTAAGTCCTATCGCATAAGCTGCAGTTCCGGTAAGATCATATAGGTATAAGCTTTTATCCACGTCTATGGAACAGGTAAATTTATCAACTGTCTTATCAGTATTTTTTTCTATCCTGCCCTTCCATATTTTATTTCCCATTAATTCTTCCTCTTCTTCCTAATAGTTCATAGGGATAACCCCAAATTTTTATAAAACTTTCCGAATTTTTTGGATCAAATTTATCTCCCCTGTCGTAAGTTGCAAGTTCCTTATCATATAATGAATAATCAGACTTCCTTCCTTCAACTATAAAATTCTTATACTCAAGCTTAATCTTTATGATGCCTGTTACATATTTCTGGCTTTCGTCTATAAATGCACACAGGCATTTACGCAGTGGAGTGAACCATAATCCAAAATAAACCAGCTCTGCCATTTTCTCCTCTAGTAGATATTTATAATGGATGAGCTCCCTGTCAAGCACCAGCGATTCCAGCTGTCTGTGAGCTTCAATTAATATTTCTGCTGCCGGCGATTCATAAATTTCCCTTGATTTTATTCCAATAAGCCTGTTTTCCACCATATCAATTCTTCCAATTCCATAAGAGCCGGCTAATTCATTTAATTTTTTTATTATCATAGCAGGCGGAATATTTTCATTATTTAAAGAAACAGGTATTCCTTCCTGAAATCCTATTTCTATATATTCAGATTCATAACTATTTTTTGTTATTTTTGTCCATATATAAATATCATCAGGTGGTTCATTCCAGGGATCTTCAAGAGCACCGCATTCGATGCTTCTCCCCCATAAATTTTCATCAATACTGTAAGGACTTTTTTTAGTTACATTAATCTTAATACCACATTTTTTTGCATATTTAATTGTCTCTTCCCTTGAAATACTCCACTCTCTAAAAGGGGCAATTATTTTAAAATCCGGTGCCAGGCTTCTGATCCCTACATCAAACCTCACCTGGTCGTTGCCTTTGGCAGTACAACCATGTGCAACTGCTTTTGCTCCTTCTTTTCTTGCTATTTCCACCAATTTTTTGACTATAAGCGGTCTTGCCAGTGCTGTTGCCAGCGGATATTTTTTTTCATATTTTAAATTTGCCTTTATTGATGGAAAAATGAAATCATTTAAAAATTCCTCTTTTGCATCAACTATTACAGATTTTATAGCTCCTATATCCAGTGCCCTCTTACGGGCTTCTTTTAAATCTTTAGGCTGGCCGCAGTCTATTAGTACAGCGATCACCTCCATATTATATTTTTCTTTAATCCAGTTTATGGAAACTGAAGTGTCAAGTCCGCCAGAATAGGCCAATACTACTTTTCCACTCATTTTTTTATTCCTTTCATTTTTTTTAAATATAAAACTATATAAATTCAAATATTACTGGTAATTTTCATTAAAATTGATTTTGCATTAATTTCAATATTTTTTCCCCATGATCATTACTATCTGCAACACAAATAATAGTGTCATCACCTGCAACTGTACCCAGTATTTCCACAAAATTCATGCCATCTATTATCGCCGCCGTTCCCTGAGCTTCACCAGGAAAAGTCTTGATCACAATAATATTGTCTGCTCTTTTTGCTGATATTACACTTTCCTTAAATTTTGACTTAAATTTTTCCGGATCAAAAATTTTTCCATCTATCGTTCTACTTTCAATAGAGTAATATTCTTCTTGTTTGTAATTCCTGGTCTTAACAAGTCTCAGACGGTTTATATCCCTGGAAATAGTCGATTGCGTAACACGATACCCTCTTTTTGCCAGTTCATTTAATAATTCTTCCTGAGAAGAGATTTTTTTACCGCTTATTATCTCTTTTATTGCTCTAATTCTTTCAATTCTGCTCATTTTACCATCTTATATTTGATTTTATCTTTTAAATTTAATTAGCATATAAATAAACAAGTAATGCTTTTTGGGCATGAAGGCGATTTTCCGCCTGCTGAAGTACAATAGAATTTTTACCGTCCAGAACCTCCGGTGTAATTTCCTGGCCCCTGTGAGCGGGCAGGCAATGCATTACTTTTACTTCTTCTTTTGCATATTTTAATAACTTGTAATTTACCTGGTAACTTTTAAGATCCGTTAATTTCTGTTTATTTATTTCATCTCCCATGCTTAACCAGACATCAGTATAAACAACATCTGCATTGCTTACTGCCTTGACTGGATCATGCACTAAATTAAGTTTGCTTCCTTCTTTCTGGTTTCTTGCATATTCGATTATTTCTTCCGGAGGCGAATATTTTTCAGGACACCCTATGGTTATATCAATCCCTAACTTTGAAAATCCAATAATCAGGCTATTTGTTACATTATTGCTATCTCCAATATATATAAATTTAAGATCCTTATTTAATAGCCCCAGTTCTTTTAATGTTAACATATCTGCAAGTATCTGACATGGATGATAAATATCAGTAAGTCCATTTATAACCGGTATGGTTCCATATTTTGCAAAAATATCTACAATTTCCTGGCTGTAAGTCCTTATAATCACACCGTCAAGATACCTTGAAAAAATTTTCGCCGTATCCTGGTAAGTCTCTCCCCTGCTTATCTGTAAATTTTTGTAATCCAGATATATTGAATTTCCACCCAACTGGTTTATCCCAACTTCAAATGACAGCCTTGTCCTGGTGGAATGTTTGTCAAACAACATTGCTATATTTTTGCCTTCAAGTACTTTACTGTATGAATTTTTATCTTTTTTTATCTTACCTGACAGATCAAGTAGATATTCAATTTCTTCTTTTGAATAATCTTTCAATGT
>JAHIPJ010000187.1 GCA_018894445.1 Actinomycetota bacterium | reverse complement strand
TATTAGAAATTTTTTTAATGATATCAATGAACTTGCCAATATCGCTATTTAAGGTTAGCTCGCCTGAGCCTGAAAAAGTAATATAGTCAAGATAAGGATAATCTTTTATTCTTTTTATGAGCTCAGTTTCAAAGTCTTTAAAATCAATATCCACATACTTTTTCCTCTCTACAGTCTTATTTGTGGTCCTTCCAAGCTGACAATATATACAGTCATATATACATATCTTAAAGGGAACTAAATCAATCCCCAGAGAATAGCCAAACCTTCTTGATAATACCGGTCCATAAAACAAAAATAATCCTCCCCCTCTTAACCTAAAAATAATTGGTAAAAATCAGAATAGCCTCTAATGGATATATTGTACTTTTTTCTTCAACCTGCTTCTTCAATTTTTATCTCCTATAGTTAGGGGCATATATTCATAAATATATTAACAACTTAACCTGTTATTCTCAAATAAAAAATTAACATAAACCTATAATTTTATTAGATATATGGTTGAATGCTTCACTAACAGGTGTACCATTCTTGTAGTTTTCTAAATACAACTTTCCTTCGTCACTTAAACTCATGACCTGCTCATCATATGGAATTCTCCCAAGAAATTCAGCACCCGTCTCCAAAGCAATCCTCTGACCGCCACCGGTCTTAAAAATATCTATTCTCTCTCCACAGTGGGGACAAATAAATCCAGACATATTCTCTATTACCCCTATAAAGGGTAATTTTAATTGCTGCGCAAACCTTATGCTCTTCTTTGCATCCATGGTAGCCATGTTTTGTGGAGTGGTAACTATAATTCCACCGTTAAGATTGGGCATAAGTTGTGCTATGCTCAGAGGTTCATCACCAGTGCCGGGAGGAGAATCAATAATCATATAATCAATAACACCCCAGTTAACATCACTTAAAAACTGCCTGATTAATTTCATTTTCATAGGACCCCTCCAGATAACCGGGCTGTCTTCGCTCTGGAGCATTGAAGCAGTGCTAATTACCTTCATATTTGAGAAAGCTTTAATTGGTTCTATCTTTTTGTTTGTACTGGTTAGCTTTTCTTTTTCCAGGCCCATAATCTTTATCACATTGGGTCCATGTATGTCTATATCAAGAATGCCAACTTTATAACCTTTAGACATAATACGATAAGCCAGGTTTACCGCAATAGTGGTTTTCCCTACGCCGCCCTTTCCACTAAAAACCATAAACTTATTTTTTACCCCGGACATATTTCTGGCAATCTCTTCATCCTTTATTACATTGTTCATTTAAGTGCCTTTTATCTGCTTTTTAAACAAAGAATAGAGACACGTTTTAAAGTATCCCTATCCTTTCTTGTTTTATAACCTTATTTTTTTATTTTGCTTTCTGCTCTTTAGATAACTCACCCATTCTTGCCTTTATCTCATCCAGTTGCTTCTTTAAAGCCTCTGAGTGGCTCTTTAATATTTCTACTTCCTGTTCAGGTTCTAAATCAGGTTCAGGCGGAGCGCCATAATACGGATACCCACCTACTCCTCCCCAGGCAGGGTAACCCATATTATATCTAACCCCTCCAGGAAGACCTGTGGCATAATACCAATTTCTATATCCTCTTCCTCTGCCAAATCCACCTCCAAAGGCTCTCCCAACACCAGCGTATCTTCCTCCATAGGGGTTCATATATCCGGGTACAGAATTACCAGCACAATATCCAGCAGCTCTTCCAGTCATAGGACCCATTCCAGCAGGTCCAGTTCCGTCTCCTCTTGGCATTTACATTCCCTCCTTCATATGATGTTTTCTTAAAATATTAAAATTTTTTTATTATGGACATAAACCCAAAATAATTATAATGAACATATGCCCATAAGTCAAGGAGAAATTTAAAAACAAATTAACCAGAGTAGAAAATAAATTATAAAAATAAGAAAAGTACTAAAGTGCCTTTCAGCGTGGCTGCTATTACCAATAAAATTTATTACCAGTTTTTTACCAGATTTACCTTTTCAGTGAAATTTTTTTTCTCAATAAATCTTTTTATGTTATTCCCTTTTATTATAAACTCCAGAGCTATTTCACTTAAGGGGACCAGAACAAATTTTCTTTCCTCTATTCCAGGGTGGGGAACAGTAAAAAAATTAGATTCTATAACCATTTCTCCGTAATATAATAAATCTATATCTATAATTCTTGGACCATATCTTTTTTCAGACCTTTTTCTTCCAAAACCATACTCAATACCTTTTAAAAACCCCATTATTTCAAACGGGCTAACTTCTTCATTTACCTGAGCCTGTAATACAATATTATAGAAAGAATCCTGGTCTTTGAAGTACATAGGTTCTGTTTCATATATAGAGGATACTTCAAGTATATTAATATGAGGATTGTCACCAATTATATCCACAGCCTTTCTTAAATTATTCTCCCTATTGCCCATATTGGAGCCAAGAGATAAAAAAACATCAACTTTGTTATTTTTAGATTTGTCTTTTTCCTCTCTTTTACGATCAAGTACATATTCCACCCCAACTGATTCCAGATTCTCTTTTATAGGTGGGGAAGTTTTTTCTATTCTTACCATCACTTTTTCTACCAGAGGTGACATTTTCATTATATCTTCAGCTATTGTCTGCGAAAAGGTTTCAAGAAGATTAAATTTATTGCTGCTATTTATCTTTTTTACAAGCCTTATTACCTCAGAATAATTTAGGGTATTTTCTATGCTGTCACCATTTAAAAAGCTGCCTTTATTTATTAAAATTTCAATATTAAAGCAAAAATTCTGGCCATCTTTCTTCTCACTTTCTTTCACTCCATGATAGCCAAATAAATTAAGATTTTTTATTATTATCCTGAACATCTTAAGATTATATTAAAATCCGTTAGTAATTCTTTTAGCAATCTTTACCGTTCTTATGGTTTCTGCAACATCATGCACTCTTAAAATATTTATCCCGTTTATGACCGAACAAACTGCCGCAGCAAGACTTCCCTCAAGTCTCTCCCCTGCCGGTAAATCCAGAATATTACCGATAAAAGACTTTCTGGATGCCCCAACCATTACCGGATACCCCAGCATTTTGAATTCATTAATTTTATTCAATATTTCCAGGTTATGCTCCAGTGTTTTCCCAAATCCTATGCCAGGATCTATAATTATTTTCTCCGGTTTTATCCCTGAATTTATTGCCATATTAGTTCTATCTTCAAGATAATCATAGATTTCATCTACCACATCCTCATATTCCGGATTTTTCTGCATATTTTCTGGAGTCCCTTTAATATGCATAACAACTACAGAAACATCGCCTTCGGCAATAACTTTTACCATATTAGAATCCATAGAAAAGCCGCTGATATCATTTATAATATGCGCTCCGGCATCTATTGCCCTCCTGGCTGCTTCAGACCTGTAAGTATCAGCAGATACCAGGATATCATAATTTTTACTGATATATTCTATTACAGGAATAATTCTTTTAACTTCCTCTTCCAGGCTTACCGGTAGAGAACCGGGCCTGGTAGACATTCCACCTACATCAATTATATGTGCTCCTTCTTTAACTATAGTTTCAGCTCTCCTGCAAGCTTTATCTTTTTCAAAATAATATCCGCCATCATAAAAAGAATCCGGTGTAACATTCAAAATACCCATCATCAGTACATCTTCATCTAAGTTAAATTCCTTCTTGCCAATTATTAACTCTTTCCTTTTTCTGTTTTTATCCAGTTTCTCTATATAACTTTCCAGATCACCTGATAAGGCTTTTAAACCAAATGGCTGCTGCTTTATCTTGCCGATCAGACTTTTAATACTTTTTATCGTACCCTGTACAATAACATCTGTTTTGCCGCCTGTTTCCATAAGTGAATCCCTGGAAGTAACTACATCACCGCCTCTGGCAAGCATCTCCTGCTTTAATATATTTGCAGCCAATGGGTTGATACCCTTAATTTTCAGGGATATCGGAAATATTTTATCGACCATTATACGTGACCCGGCAGCAGTAGCTCCGATTTTTTCAAACTCTTTTAAACCTTCCTGTCTGGTTTTAATGTTTAATGCTCTTATCTTGAACTTCATATTCTATTTATTTGGTTTGATAAGTGCCATCACTTCAGCTCTTGAAGCTGCGTTTTCTCTAAATAAACCTCTCACCGCAGAAGTCACCGTCAGAGTATTTGACTTCTTCACTCCCCTCATGCTCATACATAAATGTTCAGCTTCAACAATAACCATGACACCCCTGGGCTTGATTTTTTTCATAATAGTATCCGCTACTATTGAAGTTAATCTCTCCTGGACTTGCAGCCTCCTGGCCACGATATCAAATACTCTTGTAAGCTTGCTAAGTCCAATAATTTTCCCGGTCTTATTGGGAACATAAGCTATATGGGCCTTCCCTACAAAAGGAACCAGGTGATGTTCGCATACAGAATAAAACGGAATATCCTTTACCAATATTATTTCATCATGGCCTTCATCAAACATTGGTCCTAGCTCTTCGGATGGATCTTCTCCAATCCCACTAAATATTTCTTCATACATCTCAGCAACCCTTTTTGGAGTTCCCTTGAGGCCCTCTCTGTTTATATCCTCCCCGATGCCTTTTAATATTAAAATTACTCCTTCTTCTATCATTTTTTTATCCACTGGTTAACTCCTGTTCCAAATTAATATTATAAATAATAACCATTTAAATCTGATAAAAGAACCACGTCATGATCATTATTTTAAGCAATTTCTATATAATCCACTATCTTTAACAGATAGTGCGTTTAATTCCCCTGATAATACCAAAAAGCCGGGTTGTAAAATGTTTGGTTATTTTTTGGATATTGAAATAGCTTACTTAGATAAAAGTTTATTTATTATTTATTACTTTTTACTGGTTGCTTTTACAACTTTCTTTTTTATAGTTTTTACTGTTGTGCTCTTAGTATCTAAAACTTCACTTTTTTCTTCCAGCTGCTCAACTCTCTTGCTTTTCTGGCTTTCTACTTTTGATAATACCTTTAGTATTTCATCTCTGCCGAGAGTTTCTTTTATCAGTAGTTCATTGGCCAGATCAGCTAGAGTCTTCTTATTTTTCAAAAGTATCTTTCTTGCCATCTCATAACTATCCATAATTACATCATGGACTTCTTCATCAATAGCAGAAGCTATCGCGTCACTATAATGAGGCCTTGAGGCAATTTCCTTTCCCAGGAATACTTCTTCTTCTTCACCTTTAAAAGTAATTGGACCCAATCTCTTGCTCATTCCATATTCCATAATCATTTTCCTGGTAATTTTAGTAGCCCTGTCCAGGTCATTCTGGGCACCTGAAGTTATATCGTTGAAATTCATTTCTTCACTAACCCTACCCCCCAGAAGCTGTGTAATATTATCTATAAGCTCTTTTTTAGATTTTAAAAATCTGTCTTCCTCGGGCAGAGTAATTACATAACCCAACGCTCTCCCCCGTGAAATGATAGATATTTTATGAACAGGATCAGTATGAGGAAGAACATATGAAAGTATTGCATGACCTGACTCATGATAGGCTATTATTCTCTTTTCTTCTTCTGATATGATTCTTGATTTTTTCTCAGGTCCGGCTATAACTCTTTCTACTGCTTCTTCTATCTCAAACATGGTTATTTTTTTCTTATTATGTCTTGCTGCCAGAAGAGACGCCTCATTGAAAAGGTTGGCCAGATCTGCACCTGTAAATCCAGGGGTTTGTTTGGCTATATTTTTTAAATTAATACCTTTATCCAGGGGCTTGCCTCTGGCATGTATCTTCAATATTTCCTCTCTACCCAGTAGATCCGGTCTATCCACAACTATTTGCCTATCAAACCTTCCAGGCCTGAGCAGGGCAGGATCCAGGATATCCGGTCTGTTTGTAGCCGCAATTAATATTACAGTGCTATCAGTATCAAACCCATCCATTTCTACAAGCAGTTGATTTAAAGTCTGTTCTCTTTCATCATGGCCTCCGCCTAATCCGGCCCCCCTGTGTCTCCCAACTGCGTCAATTTCATCCATAAATACTATTGATGGTTGATTCGCCTTAGCCTGATTAAAGAGATCCCTGACTCTGGAAGCTCCCACACCAACAAACATCTCAACAAATTCAGAACCGCTAATGCTAAAGAATGGTACACCTGCTTCACCTGCAACCGCTCTTGCCAGAAGCGTCTTCCCGGTTCCAGGAGGCCCGTATAATAGAACACCCTTGGGAATTTTTGCACCCATAGCCTTAAATTTACCTGGATTTTCCAAAAATTCTTCAATTTCTCTTAATTCTTCTACAGCTTCATCTACTCCTGCCACATCTTTGAAGGTAACTCTTTTTTTACCTTTACCTACCAATCTTGCTTTACTCTTTCCAAATTGAAGCACTTTAGAGCCTCCGCCCTGAAGCTGATTCATCATAAAGAAAATTAATCCAAACATTATAATAAAAGGTATGGCACCTACTAAAATCTGAATCCATACAGATTGTTTCTGATTATCAACTTTAAAGGGTAAGTCATTATCCAGTAACAATTGCGTAACATCATAATCTCCTAAAAATGAAACTTTAAATTTAGTCCCATCTTTTAATTCACCCTCAATTATTTTATCCTCTCCTTTAATCACCGTTGGTGTTGAAGTGCTTATTTTATTCTGATTTACTGCTTCAACAAATTCATTTAAATTAAACTCTTTAATTACAGGTGAACGAAAAAGAGGATTTCTGAAGATCAAGAACATAATAGCTATCACCAGTATTACTAATGCTATACTTTTAAATCCTCTACTATTAGGACCTTTATTATTTTTTAAATTCAAAACAACTCCTTACCAAATTAATTTTTCATCTACCTTCTTACTGAATAATAATATAATTACTGTTCATTTTCAATATGCCCTAAAAAAGGGAAATTCCTGTATTTCTCTTCAAAATCAAGGCCATATCCTACCACAAATTTATTAGGAATATCAAATCCTTTATATTTAACTTTATTTTCTGTTTTTCTTGGAACATCTTTATCTAAAAGTGCGCAGACTTCAATATTTTTTGGATTTCTTGCCTGTAAATTCTTTACCAGATAATTTAAAGTTCTCCCGGAATCAACTATATCCTCTATAATAATTACTTCTTTATTCTCTATGCTGAATTCTAAGTCTTTGGTTATTCTTACAATTCCGGAACTTACCTTAGAATTTCCATAGCTTGAAACAGCCATAAAATCAAAAGTAACCGGTATTTTGATCTCCCTGCAAATATCAGCGATAAAAATAAAAGAACCCCTTAAAACTGAGACTAAAACAGGATCCCTATCTTTATAATCCCTGGTGATTTCCTGTCCTAATTCCCTGACTCTCCTGCGCAGCTTCTTTTCATCTATAAGTACTTTTATTTTCATATTGTCATATATTAAGACTTTTTCACCATTAATTTTTTTAAACTTATATAATCCCATTAATTACCCCAATAAAAACACAATTTTATTAAATCATATATGAATTATTTTTAAAATAATTTTAAATGCAAAACTTCTTTAGTATCTTCAGTTATTCTCACCCGGTTATCAATCCTGTGCCTCCCCACCCATATTATTTTTTCCCTGTCTATAAATACCGGGACCAGTTTTCTCAAATGTATTGGAATCTTGCTATCAATAAAAAAATCCTGTAGTTTTTTCTCTTTCTGCATACCAAGGGGATAAAACTTATCCCCCTTCTTCCAGATTCTTACTTTTATTGGAGGTTTAATTTTTGCATAATCCAGAAAAGCCTCGGTATTTTTAACTTCATTAAATTTTATTTTATCCTTACTTATTTTTAATAACTCTGAAGACAGTTCCAGATTAAAATCCTTTAGCTTCATTTTTGTTCCAACTTTTATCTCTTTCCCGCTCTTCTTTGTGTCTACTTTTCCATCACTTTTAAGAAACTGCCTGAACTCACCTGGCAGAAGCCTGATATAATCAACATTCACAAAATAAATATAGCTGCCTATTTTAAAAACCCTTATTTTCTCTTCTGGCTGGATGACCTTGCTTTCTCCTCCTGAACTACAGATCCCCAAAATATCATCTATATTGTTAAAGCTTATATTTTCTAGAGTACCATTTATCATCTCTATTGCCGCCAGTACAATTCTTCTCTGCACAGCCATGGCTTCTCCTTTAATTTTCAATACAGGGATTTTAATCAAGGCAGCATATTTACCGATTTCATTTTTTTCAATAGAAGCTATCTCAGCCAGTTTAACTACCGAGTACTCTCTTAAAAATTCATCTTCATCCTTCAATATATTTATGGATCTCAATACATTAGATTTGAAAGATTCCAGGAAATGTTTACTTATAAACGGAATGAGAATATTCCTTACCCTGTTTCTTAAATATATATTCTCAATATTGGTCCTGTCCACACAATAAGATATTTTCTTATTATCTAAATAAGCAATAATATCTTTTCTGAAGATATCAATAAGTGGCCTTATGAATTTCCCGCTGACAGGTTTTATACCGGAAAGACCCCTTGCCCCCGCACCCCTCACAAGGTGTATAAGAAAAGTTTCTATATTATCATCGGCATTATGACCGGTAGCAATCCTTTCTATATTGTTTTCTTTAGAAATTTCCAGTAATTTTTCCATTCTTAGTTTTCTTGCTCCTTCCTGGAAAGAAAACTTATTTGACCTGCACCACCTCGCCACATCTATTTTTTGCCTGAATAATTCAATGTCCAATTCTCTGCATAATTTTTCTACAAACAAAGCATCTTTTGTAGATTCCCCATTTCTTGTCATATGGTCCAGACAGAAGCCTAAAAGAGTTAAGTTCAAAACCGGCCGCATTAGGTGTAGCAAATGTGTTAAAAACGTAGAATCAGGTCCACCTGAGATAGAAATTAATATCCTATCCCCACTTTTTATCATACTGTAGGATTCTATAGTTTTTAAAGCTTTGATTATAATTTTATCTCTGGCAAACTTGCAGCTATATATTTCTTTCATTTCAGAGCTCATACTACTGGTTAAGAATTAATTACCTGGTAGCTACATAATTTATTCTTCTAATGTCATTTGCTTTACCGATTCTTTCATCAATATCAATCACAACTGCATTAATCATATAATCATCTTCTGCCACTGTAAATTTCTGCGGCATTACCTTTAAAAATCTTTCAATTATATTTTCTTTCTTTACTCCGATAACTGAATCCCCTGGCCCTACCATACCCACATCGGTGATGTACGCGGTTCCGCCAGGGAGTATTCTCTCATCAGCAGTTTGAACATGAGTATGTGTACCAACCATCGCGCTTACCCTGCCATCAAGATACCATCCCATAGCAACTTTTTCAGAAGTAACCTCAGCATGAAAATCTACAACCATTATTAGAGTCTCTCCTTTTATATGTTCCAAAATTCTATCAATACACCTGAAAGGGCAGTCCAGATATTCTAAAAAGACTCTTCCGCAAATATTTATTACAGCAATTTTATTATTTCTTTTATCAGACATAATATAATATCCATTTCCGGGAGTCCCGGGGGGATAATTTGCCGGTTTTAAAAGCCGGGGCTGCTGATCGATATAATCATATATTTCTTTCTTCTTGTAAATGTGATTTCCTGAGGTTAAAACATCTATTCCCATATTAAATAATGTCTTGCAAATCTCCGGAGTAATTCCTATTCCTCCTGCCGCATTTTCTCCATTGGCAATAACAACATCTATATTATTTTCCTCTATAATTGCAGGCAGTTCCTTTTTTAAGACTTCTCTTCCAGGCTTTCCAAAAACATCTCCTAAAAATAATACTTTCAACTTGTACCTTTCTGGTTCTAATTTTTATAAATTATATCTTCAGGCTTAATTTCTTACCCTACAATCTTTCTAGTTCCAAAATACTATCTTCCAGCTTTCATCTTCTTCTCTTACGAGAGATACTTCGATGTCTTTAAATACCTTTTCTTCTCCGTCATAAAAATCGGTCAAATCCATCCCCTCTACAGCGATATTGTTTTTAATTTCAACCCAATTTTTATTTATAGAGACAATATCTGTAACATCTTTAAATTCGTTAGAAAAATCTTCCAAGCTTTTTTGGGATTTATCTTTACTGCTTATATACCAATATGCCTCCTCATAATCTTTATCTATAAGCAAATTAAAAAATACATCTACAATTTTAACTACCTCATCCTTTTCACCTTCATCTGAAAATTTCTCTTTAAAGAAGCTTTTTATATTAGAAGAGATAGTACACGCAGAAAAATTAATGCATAAAAAAAGGATTAAGACCAGTAAAAAGCTCCTGACCAGTAAAGTTATGCATTTATGATTTTTAAAAGAAATATTTTTCATTCTATACTTAAAAACAAGTTTTAAAAATATATGTAAATTATAATTTAAAATCAATATTAATAAAAATATCCCATAAATAAAAAGATCTGTCTTATAACCAGTTGAAAAACATTAAAGAAATATCAGACCATAGGATTTATGGTATAGTCTTAAAATTTGGTAGCGGGGATAGGATTTGAACCTATGACCTTCGGGTTATGAGCCCGACGAGCTACCAAGCTGCTCCACCCCGCGTTGTTTTAGAAAATTTGCAATTAACTTTCTTACTGCAGAAACCTATTATAATGATTTTTCATTTTTTTTCAAACAGTACTTTTTACGTGTCTTTTTTACGTGTCTTTTGCGTGAGTCAACAGGACAGCATCGCTCATCATTAATTTTTATCTAACAAAAACCTTCAAGACCGGAAAAGATGACAATTTAAATATTGGTTAAAAAAGATGATTTACAGGGTGGTGATTAAAAAAACCCGGTAATATATTTAATATAAATTCCAATATTGGTAATAGTAAGTGCAATTATTGTAGCCGGTATTGAAAGTTTCATCCACCTTACCCATCCGATTGATTGACCTCTTTTTTCCATCGTAGTATATGCTACCACATTTGCCGAAGCTCCTACGGGAAGAAAATTACCCCCTATATCCGCACCCAATGAGGTTGCCCAGACCATTATTGATAGCGCCGGAACCCCTGCAAACTTCACAATATTTTCCAGAATATATGCCATAGAAAGTGCAAAGGGCACATTATCAATAACTCCACTGACAATACCTGAACCCCAGACAAGTGTGCTCAAAAGTCCCATATGATTACCTTTAAAAAGACCTGCAATATAGCCTCCAATTATCTTTACAATCCCGGTATGCTCCAGTCCGCCTACTAATATAAATAGTCCCATAAAAAATAATATCACTTCATAGTTCACTTTTAATAGAATTTTTTCCGACCTCTTACCCAGAATAGTCAGCATAATAAAAGCAGGCATCATCGCAGCAAGAGGAACTGTGAGTGGAATGTGAAGATATTCTCTTATATAATTGTGGGTAATTAAAAAGAAAATTGCTGTTCCAAATGCGGCCAATGCAACTTTAAGCTGTTTTTTATCTTCTATTGCTCCGGCTGGATCCATTTCTCCAAATTCTTTCTTCGGTATCTTTTCAGATGAAGTAATTGATTTCCGGCTTACCAAATAACAATATAGTAAAGTAACCGCTCCAGCCAGTATGGAAATGGGGGCATTATGAATTACAAAATCATTAAAATAATAACCAAATTTTAAACCCAGAATTACGTTAGGTGGATCACCAACCATAGTTGCAGATCCTCCAATATTGGCCATAATTACCTCTGTAATTATTAAAGGAGTTGCATTCATTTTCAGTATTTTGCATAGTTCGTAGGTTAGAGTAGCAAAAAATAGCATTACAGTAACACTATCCATAAAAGCTGAAAGTAGCGCTGTTATTATGGGGAAAAAAATGAACATCTTCCCAGGGGAATATTTCAACCATCTTGCAATTACAAGAGCTATAAAAGTAAAAAAACCTGCATCTGATAAAGCTGCAACTATAATAAACATACCAAACAGGAGCCCTATAGTTTCCCAGCTGATAAATCCTATAGCCTCATTTATATCAAAAATATTAAATAAAACCAGCAGCAAAGCACCAGTAAATGCAACTACAGCCCTGTTTACTTTCTCTGTTGCAATACCTGCATATGTTAGTATAAAAATTACTATTGCGATTAAAGCTGGATTCAATTTCTTTCCCGCATATTCTTACTTTTAAATAAAAATTAGTAAAATGCTACCACCTAAAATTTAAAAAAACAAACACCGCTATTTATACTTCAATTACCAGAATACGATCTCTCTGATTATAATCCTTATCTACTATTATTTCCTTTGGGCTAATGATATCTTCTGACATTCCCTTCAGCAAGGCGCTTTTTTCGGGGTCAATCTCAAATAAAATATAACATAATTCGGGGGATAGGTATGGCTTTATTCTGGTAAGAATTTTTTCATATACCTCCAGGCCGGTCTTACCTGCCAGAAGAGCGGATTTTGGCTCATACTCTTTTACTTCCCGGGGCAGATTTTTATAATCTTCTTCAGAAATGTATGGGGGATTTGAAATTACAATGTTAATTTTTTTTTCGTACTGTTTAAAAAAATCAGAATCCTTCTCCGGTACCAGGTCGCATTCGATAAATTTTATGTTCTCAAATTTGCTGCTATCAAGAATACTTTTAGCATTTTTTTCTGCTATTTCCAGTACATCAGGATTATTATCAGTTGCTATTATCTGCCAGGAGGAGTCAGATATTTTTAATTCTTTGCCAATCTCATAAGCAATGCTTATAGCAATAGCGCCACTTCCACTGCCAATCTCTAAAATATTGATTTTCCCCATTCCCAGATTACTTTTTAAAAGTTGAAATACCCTCTCCACTATAAGTTCGGTTTCAGGCCTTGGTATAAGTACGCCACTGTCTACATATAATTTTATTTTTCTAAAATATGCTTCTTTTAAAATAT
>JAHIPJ010000186.1 GCA_018894445.1 Actinomycetota bacterium | reverse complement strand
TTTTTAATTTAGGTTATTATGAGACTTTATATGAAGATAATGGAGTGTTCTTAATTTTAAATAAAAGTGATGTACGGGATATTACAGAAGAGATCTTTAAATTTTTTAGATATGAATCAGATTTAAATCCTCTGGACTATACTATTCAGGTAAGATATTCAGATGAAAGTATGAGTACAGTTGCTGCTTTCGGACCTGATGAGATAAGCCATCTTGATGATGTGAGAAAACTACTTGTAAAAATATTTATTTTATATTGCGGGAGCATTATTTTATTTGTTATTATGACTTTTTTATTGATAGAGAAAAATATTAAAAATTTTATTAGAAATCTGGGTGTAATATTTATAATCTCTTCAGCATTTATGCTACTTTTTATTATAATTTTATACTTTCTTGGAGAGAATTTCCCTGTTCTATTTGATAATTTTCATATGTTATTTTTCCCTCAGGGAAACTATGCTTTTCCAGGGGGTTCCCTCATAATTACTCTTTTCCCATCCGGGTTCTTTAATGATTTCTTTATAAGACTTATTTTAAGTTCTACTATAATATCAGTTGCGTTATTGGTTATAGGTATAATTTTTACTAATATTTTTAAGTTTGTAAAAAAATATAGACAGTAAATGAAATATTAAAAGATATTGCATTGCAGGAAAGATTTGAACGTTTGGAAGGATTTGAACAAGTGGAAATGAAAAGAGAATGATTAATAAAAAAAGACTTTTAGATACATTAATTGAACTACTGAAAATAAAGAGCCCTTCAAAAAACGAAAAAGAGATAGCCAATTATGTAAGTAAAAGATTGAAAAGCCTGGGTCTTGAAGTTAATGTTGACAGGTGTGGTCATGAATTTGGCAGTAATGCGGGGAATGTCATAGCTTTATACAAAACAAAAAATCCATCGGGAAGCAGTCCCATTTTCCTGGCAGCGCATCTTGATACAGTAAATGTAGTTGGAGATATTCTACCGGTAATAAAAAGTAGAAAAATATTCAATAAAAATAAAGAATGCATATTGGGCGGTGATGATAAGGTTGCTGTTGCTGCAATTATAGAAGTTTTGAATGTTATAAAAGAAAGAAATATCCCTACAGGAGATATTTATATTATATTTACAATTTCAGAAGAAATTGGAGTATTGGGGGCAAAGTGTATCAATCTGGATTTAATAAAAGCAAAATATGGTTTTGCATTTGACAGTGATGGTGATATAGGGACTATAGTAAATAGAGCGCCATATCAGAATTCAGTTTATGCACATTTTAAAGGAAAAGCAGCTCATTCCGGGATAGAGCCTGAAAAGGGGATTAATTCTATAAAGGCGGCTTCTATTGCAATTTCTAATATGAAGATTGGTAGAATTGATAAGGAAAGTACATGTAATGTTGGAAAAATAGAAGGAGGTATAGCTAAAAACATAGTTGCAGAGAACACAAAATTAGAAATGGAGGCAAGGAGTTTAAAATTATCAGGGCTTGATAAAATTACCAGGGAGATGATAAATGATCTTAAAAAAGGTGCAAAAATGACTGGAGCCAGTTTAAGTTATGAGATTATAAGGGAATATGATGGATTTGAGGTTGCAGAAGATGCAATGCCTGTACAGATTGCTAAAAAGGCTATCAGAAAACTGAAACTAAGACCAAAAATCATATCTTCAGGAGGCGGAAGCGATGTCAACATATTTAATTCAAAGGGAAAGATTGCAGTTAACCTGAGTGCCGGAATGGAGAATGTCCATACAAATAAAGAATTTGTAAAGGTTGAACAATTAGAGAAACTGGCTGGTCTGGTCCTGGAAATATGTAAATTTGTAATTAAGTAGAATAATATAAAGGAAAAATTTTAAAATGAATAAAAAACTTTTTGAAAGAAAGATAAGCTCAGAAAAAATTTTTAAGGGTGAAATAGTTGAGTTATATGTTGATAAGGTAAAACTTCCAAATAATAAAATTGTTACGAGAGAAAAGGTTACCCATCCAGGAGCGGTATGTATTGTGCCCATCAGTAAAGAAGGAAAGATAATGCTGGTAAAACAGTTTAGATATCCTCTTGGCAGTACTTTATTGGAAATACCGGCAGGAAAGTTAGGCAAAAATGAAGACCCACGGGATTGCGCCATAAGAGAATTAAAGGAGGAAATCGGGGCAGAAGGAGGAAGAATAATACATTTAATTGACTTCTATACGTCACCTGGTTTTTGTGATGAAATATTATATTTATATCTGGCTTTAGATTTTGAAAAAAAAGAAAATAACCTGGATGACGATGAGTTCTTAGAAGTATTTGAATTAAAATTGATAGATGCCCCCTCATTTATAGAAAACGGAAAGATAAAAGATGCAAAAACTATTATAGGCATACTTTTAGCCAGAGATTATTTAAGCAGAAGGGTAAAAATTGGTGAAAAAAGTAAAAAATAAAAATATTAATCACGATATCAGTAAGTATATAGAATATTTAAGGTTTGAAAAATTATTACTTCCAAATACAATAAATTCTTATCTGATGGATATGGGAAAATTCAAAGTTTTTTTAGAGAATAACAATATAGAAGATTACTGTGAACTTTCAAAAGAACAGATACTAAGTTTCCTTCAAATCTTACATAAAAATCAGTGTGAATCATCCATTTCAAGAATATTATCAACCTTGAGAGGTTTTTATAAATTCCTGGTGATAGGGGAAATCTGCAAGAAAAATCCCTGGGTGGAGATAAGCAATCCCAGAAAGCCAAAAAAAATGCTGGAAGTTTTAAAGGTGGAAGAAGTGGAAAAGTTTCTTGATAGCATACCATTTTCTAAAGAACTGGAAGTGAGAGACAGGGCTATGTTTGAAATATTATATTCATGTGGGTTAAGAGTAAGTGAACTGGTAAATTTAAGATTGCAGAATATTGATTTTGATGAAGAACTGCTAAGGTTTATGGGTAAGGGGGATAAGGAGAGAATAACTCCGGTAGGTAGTATAGGTATGTTGTTTTTAAAAAAATACCTCAGGACATGTAGATATAAGATTGAAAAAGAGCATAAGTCAGATTATGTTTTCTTAAATAAGAATGGTAAAAAAATGACCAGGCAGGGATTCTGGAAGATATTAAAGAAATATGCCAGAAGAATAAATATTGATAAAAATTTATATCCTCATATATTCAGACATAGTTTTGCCACACATATGCTCCAGAGAGGAGCAGACCTGAGAACAGTACAGGAATTACTCGGCCACAGCAGTATTTCTACAACTGAAATTTATACGAATCTAAATAAGGAACATATAAAGGAAGTATATTTTAGATATCATCCCAGGGTAAAGTATTAAATTAATTATAGAAAATTTATCAGAATTTATTTTATAATGTTACAAGATTGGCACATAGAATAATATTTGCAAATTTAATAGATTTTGATATGGTATAGGGTCATAGAATGAGAGGTCAAATTATATGACTGGTTTAGGGCAGGCAATATTAGATTTTTTAAGACAATTAATCACATGGGCACCAGGTTTGATTATGGGTGTTATCTTACACGAGTATGCTCATGGGTATATAGCCTACAAGAGCGGTGACAATACTGCTAAAAGCCTGGGAAGGCTGACCCTAAATCCGATTGCGCATATAGATTTATTCGGAAGTATATTACTGCCTCTGCTTTTGATACTTTTTCGTTCCGGTATAGTCTTTGGTTATGCTAAACCGGTTCCCATAAACCCCGGTTATTTTAGAAATTATAGGAAAGGGCTTCGTTATACTTCACTGGCCGGTCCGGTAACAAATCTTATTTTTGCTTTTGTAGTAGGACTGGTATATGGTCTTTTTTTCTATATTTTCTTTAAAATAACAAATGGAATGTTAATGTCGGACACTTTTGGATTTAAGGCTTTTGATCTTATAAGCCAGATTTTTAGAAATGCTATATATATAAATGTCTTTTTGGCCATATTAAATTTTATACCAATACCACCCCTTGATGGTTCAAAAATACTTGCTTCTTTTCTACCGGATGAAGCTATGTTTAAGTTTTTAAGTCTTGGAAGGTTTGGATTTATATTCATTTTCATATTTATATTCTTAGTTGGAGGAAGATTCTGGACTGCAATATCTCCGGTATTTAATTTTATTTATAATATATGTATTTGGTGGCAGTACTTAATTGTTTAGCATAAAAAGGACAGGGAGTAACAAATGAAAGAGAAAATGCTTACCGGGTTCCGGCCAACAGGTAAATTGCATCTTGGACATTTGCATGGAAATATTAATAATATGATTAAGAACCAGAAAAACTACGAAAATTTTTTTTTCCTTGTTGATTGGCATGCATTATCAACTGAATATCAGAATCCCAAGAATATAAAAACTGATTTGATGGAGTGTGTAGCGGATTTGGTGGCTCTGGGAATTGATCCTGAATTTACACATCTATACAGACAGTCCGACATCCCACAAATTTCAGAACTAACTCTGTATTTTTCAATGATTACACCTATACCCTGGCTGGAACGATGCCCAACTTATAAAGAACAGATAAGTGAGTTAAAATCAAAAGACCTTTCAACGCTTGGTTTTCTGTCATACCCGGTACTTATGGCTGCGGATATACTTATAGTTAATTCTGATATAATCCCGGTTGGAGAAGACCAATTGCCTCATCTTGAAATTACTAGAGAGATTGCAAGAAGATTTAATTATCTTTATGGGAAATATTTTACCGAACCAAAAGAAATGCTCTCAAAAGCCACCCGGGTCCCGGGGATAGACGGCAGGAAGATGTCCAAAAGCTATAATAATGCTATATTTCTGGCGGATGATTTTGAAACTATCCGCAGGAAGGTCAGGATGATGATAACTGACCCCGGCAGGGTGTATCTTAAAGATCCCGGTCATCCGGAGGTTTGTAATGTTTTTGATTTTTATAAGATTTATAAAGAAGAGGGGATAGAAGAGATAGAAAATAGATGCAAACAGGGTAAAATCGGATGCACAGAATGCAAGGATGAGATTTCAGCTATAATATATAAGTCTCTGGAAAAGTTTCAGGAAAAAAGGAATGAGATTAAAAAAGATTTGAATTATGTTTATGACATACTGGAAGAAGGTAAAATTAAGGTTAGAAAAATTGCTGACAGGATCATATCTGATGTAAGAAAAAAGATGGGTATAGATTAGATTGGAAAATTGCATAGAAAGCAAAGACTATTTAATAGAATATCAAAAATTTAAAGGGCCAATATATCTGCTTCTGGAATTAGTTCAGAAAAAAAAAGAAGATATTTATGAAATCAGATTAAGCACCATTATAAAAGATTTTATAAACCATATTAAAATCAAAAAAAATGTATTATTTGATACCTTATCGGGATTCGTCTACACAGCTTCTATTCTGGTGGAGATTAAATCAAGATCGCTTATTCCCT
>JAHIPJ010000185.1 GCA_018894445.1 Actinomycetota bacterium | reverse complement strand
CAGTTTATTATCATTTTAGCACAGAGAACACAGGGCTGGGTTGTGGAGTAAATAACCGAGTCTCTTATTTGCACCCCATGATATGCAGACTGGAAGATTGCATTCTGTTCAGCATGCAGGCCGCGGCAAATTTCGTGTCTTTCACCAGAAGGCACTCCAAGTTCTTCTCTAAGACAAGTTCCAATTTCAAGACAATTTTTTACCCCCATTGGGGCGCCATTGTAACCAGTGGTAAGAATCCTTTTATCTTTTACAATTATTGCGCCAACTTTTCTTCTCAGACAGGTAGACCTTGTTGATACCTGCCTTGTTATCGATGCAAAATATTCATCCCAGGTCGGTCGCGTAATTACCATTTTTTCAATATATGCTTTTTTTATTTATAAAAATCCGCTTCTGCTGCAAATTTACGGCAGTTTACTCTTTTAAAATATACTAAGGCTTATTTATTAAAATGCCAAGTACTTTTAAAAAAGTAGAAATTGTAAAACTTGTACTGTTTTTTTTATAAAAAAAATATTATATACTGAGACTAACCAGTTCTTATTTCTTTATGAATACATTAAAAATTAATAATCCGGATAAAATTAACAAAAACATTATCAAAAAAATTGCTGAACTTATCTCAGAAGGTAAGACAGTAATTCTACCTACCAGCACCATTTACGGATTAAGCTGTAAATATAATGACAGAAATGCAATTGAAAAAATATATAATATAAAAAAAAGAAATAAAAATTTGCCTTTCATAATACTTATTTCCAGTTATGATGATTTAAAAAGCCTGGTTTCAGATATAAACCCGGTTGCAAAAAAAATAATAAAAAATTTCTGGGATATTGAAAACCCAAAGCCCATTACTTTAATTTTTAATAAGAAAAGCTCTCTAGAAAATTTTATCACCAGCGGCAGCCCTAATATTGCCATCAGACTGGCGGACCCCAGATTTTTAAGAAATATAATAAATATCTGCGGTCCTATTATGTCTACCAGTGCCACTGTTTCCGGAACAAAGAGCTATCCTAAAAAAATAGAGGACATCCCCTTTACAATCAGGAAACAAGTGGATCTAATAGTAGAGTATCCTTCTTCTCTGGCTGGAGTTGAATCAACTATTGTTGACGTGACAGGCCAAACTCCTGTTTTGGTAAGAGAGGGGAAAGTCAAATTTAGAGATGTTTTAAAATTCAAAGGCAGTAAAAGAAATTTAATATAAAAAAAGAAGAAAATAAAAATATTTCCAGCAATTTTTTTATTTTGTGATAAAATTTAGCTTTTTTAAATAAAATATTTCAGATAAATTTTTGATTATCCAGTTAATTGGAATATAATATTACAGGGTTTCAAGTTTAATAGTTATAATTATAATTAGCACATTTTAACAACTTATAAAAAAAATGGATATTTTATGAAGATAGTTATAGGCTCGGATCACGCCGGCTTTAATTATAAATCCAGATTAATTGAACTGGCAAAATCTATGGGACACACGGTAATGGATATTGGAACTGACAGCTGCCGGAGTGTGGATTATCCTGATTTTGGGGAAAAGGGGGCCAGAGCCGTAGCCTGTGGAGAAGCTGACATTGGAATACTTATATGCGGATCCGGAATTGGCATGGATATGGTTGCCAACAAAATAAATGGCATCCGGTCTGCTGTCTGCTGGAATGAAGAGACTGCAAGGTTTGCCCGTGACCATAATTATGCAAATATATTATGCCTGGGAGCAAGATTTTTATCATTAGAAAAATGTATTGAAATAACAAAAATTTTTATAAACACTCCTGTAAGTGATGAAGAACGTCATATTAGAAGAGTTAATAAAATAATGAAAGTCGAAGAAAGGAACCAGACCTGCAATGGTTAAATCTAAAAAACATGAAAATCATACCTTAAGCACAGATATAGATGCCGAGGTAAAAGAGATAATAAAAAAAGAATTGGAAAGGCAAAAGAATCAGCTTATTCTGATAGCTTCCGAGAATTTCACTTCGCAGGAAGTTATAAGAACTATGGGCTCAATACTGACAAATAAATATGCTGAGGGTTATCCTGGATTCAGGTATTACGCAGGTTGTGAGCATATCGATGAAATCGAGCAATTAGCTATAAACAGAGCCAACCAATTATTTGGCTCGAATTACAGCAACGTTCAACCTCATAGCGGAGTCAGCGCCAATCTGGCAGTATACTTAAGTGTTTTAAACTGCGGAGACAGGATACTGAGTATGAACCTTAGAGACGGCGGCCATCTCTCTCATGGACATAAGCAAAATCTTAGCGGCAGATACTATGAGATACACACTTACACCGTAGATCCTGAAACAGAAATGATAGACTATGAAAATGTAAGGAAACTGGCAAAAGCCACGAGGCCAAAATTGATCATAGCCGGAGCCAGCTCTTATTCAAGATTAATCGACTTTAATAAGTTCAGGGATATTGCTGATGAAGTAGGTGCATACCTGATGGCTGACACGGCCCATATTGCAGGACTTATGGTAACAGGTCATCATCCCAGCTCTATAAATGTGGCGGATTTCACCACCGCCACCACTCATAAAACTTTAAGAGGACCAAGGGGCGGACTGGTCATTGCCGATAAAAAATACGCTGGTCTTATAGATAAATCAGTTTTCCCCGGTGTTCAGGGAGGTCCCATGATGCATATCATTGCTGCTAAAGCAGTAGCTTTCAGAGAAGCTTTAAAGGATTCATTTAAGGATTACAGCAGGCGCATTATCGAAAATTCAAAAGCTCTGTGTGAGTATATTAAGAACGAAGGTTTCAGAATTGTTACAGGTGGAACTGACAATCATTTGTTTCTGATAGATTTAACCAATATGGGCATTAATGGTATGACAGCTGCAAATGTGTTGAGCTCTGTTGGGATAATACTAAATAAAAATGTAATTCCTTTTGATAAATTAAATCCATATCTTGCCAGCGGAATAAGGATTGGTACGCCCGCAGTTACTACCCAGGGAATGGGTGTAGAAGAGATGTATAAAATTGGCGAGTTGATCTCATCAGCTCTCAAAAACAGGAAAAATAATACAAAACTTAAAGAAATCGGTAAAAAAGTGAAGAACCTCGCCGGAGATTTTCCGGTTTATACCAAATGATAAAATGGTCAGTGGCGGTCAGTGGCTTCTTACAATATCTCTTACCTTCATAAGCCTTACCGTGTTGGAACGCTCGATCTCATCAAGTTTCATGGTTATAAATCTTATAGTCTCGATCATGCCCGGGATTAATTTATACTCAAGGACATTAACCCTTCTTCTGGTCTCTTCAATCTCCATAGCCATAAGCTGTACCGCTTTCTCCTTTTCAGCCAGGTCAAGAAGGTTCTCTATGGACTTATCAAAATCATTTAGAGCAATATCCATTTCTCCCGAGGTGTTCATATAGCCGTAAGGGATAATATCACCGCTCACCTCTTTGGCATAAACCGGTACATGAACACCTATAATGTTCCTCTTGCTGATTGATACTGAAATCTTCTTTACAGGCAGCAGTAATTCCTGCTCTACCTGGTATGAACCTATACTGGCTTTTTCAAGCACAAATCTTTCCACTATGGATTGAAATTCTTTTTCTATGGATAGCCGTAATACCTTAACCTCATCAATTACCGCCAGTAATTGTCTCATTAATTCATCTCTTTTATCTTTAAGGAGCTTGTGCCCTCTCCAGGCCAGATTTAATCTCTTCTTTAACCGGAGAAGTTCCATTCTGGTCGCATTTACATTTGCAAGCATTTAATCACTTTCATCTTCTTCTTTTTCTTTTTTAAATTTTGCCAGATATTTGTCCAGATATTCGGTTCTTACTCTCTTTAATTCTTCTCTTGGGAACATCATAAGTAGTTTCCATCCCAGATCAAGTGTCCGGTCTATACTTCTATTCTCATACTCACCCTGAGAAATATATTCATTCTCAAATTTTTCAGCAAACTTAAGATACAGTTTGTCCATATCGGTTAGTGCTGCTTCCCCCAGTATTACTGTAAGCTCCTCCACTTCTTTCCCTCTGGCATATGCTGCATATAACTGGTTAAATATATCCGCATGATCCTCTCTTGTTTTTCCCTGGCCAATTCCTTTATCCTTGAGCCTGGAAAGAGATGGCAGCACATCTATAGGAGGAGATAATTTTTTCTTATAGAGGGATCTTGAGAGTATGATCTGGCCTTCTGTTATATATCCTGTAAGGTCAGGAATGGGATGAGTTTTATCATCTTCAGGCATAGTAAGTATTGGAATCTGGGTTATTGAGCCTTTCTTTCCTTTAATTCTGCCGGCCCTTTCATAAATAGTAGCCAGATCAGTATAGAGATATCCCGGATAACCTCTTCTTCCCGGAATTTCTTTTCTGGCAGCTGAAACTTCCTTTAAGGCTTCGCAGTAGTTGGTCATATCGGTTAAAATCACCAGTACATGCATGTCTTTTTCAAAAGCAAGATATTCAGCACAGGTAAGCCCCACTCTTGGGGTTGCAATTCTCTCGATTGCCGGATCATTGGCAAGATTCAGTACAAGGACCGATCTGCCTATAGCACCGGTTTTTTTAAAATCATTGATGAAATACTCTGATTCCTCAAAGGTAATTCCTATTGCTATGAAAACTACCGCAAATTCCTCCTTTTCCGTAAGAACCGTGGCCTGTCTTGCAATTTGTGCCGCTATCCTGTTGTGGGGAAGGCCTGCTCCGGAAAATATAGGCAGTTTCTGTCCCCTCACCAGAGTGTTCAGGCCATCTATAGAGGATATGCCGGTTTGTATAAACTCATTCGGATAATCCCTGGCAAAGGGATTGATCGGAGCTCCATTTATATCCAGGCTTTTTTCCGGAATAATCTTATCTTTTTCGGTTTTTGGTTTTCCCAGACCTGTAAAAACTTTACCAAGTATATCGAGAGATACGTACATATGTGTACCCCTTCCTAAAAACCTCACCCTTGTATTCTCAGAATCTATTCCAAAAGTACCTTCAAATACCTGTACCAGCGCAT
>JAHIPJ010000184.1 GCA_018894445.1 Actinomycetota bacterium | reverse complement strand
CCACTGCAAAGATCTTTAAAATAAATAAAGAAATGGAAGTTATTTACAATTTTGTAGATACTGGAAAATATAAAAGGACCGATGACAATAGAAGAAATATAGACTTTATTGATAAAGATGATAAGGTGATTATGCATATTTCTAATTTCAGGCCGGTAAAAAGAATAGAAAACATTGTAAAAGTATTTTGCTCGGTTAGTAAAAGTGTAAAAAGTAAGTTATTACTTGTAGGTGATGGCCCGGATATATGCAAAATCAGGAGTATGGTAAATAAATTAAATCTGCAAAATAAAGTACTATTTTTAGGCATACAGGAGAATATAATACCGCTTCTTAGCATTAGCGATGTCTATATGCTCCCTTCAAAAAGCGAAGGATTTGGACTTTCGGCGCTGGAGGCTTTAAGCTGTGAAGTTCCTGTGATAGGTACAAATGTGGGGGGACTTAAAGAGGTAATCGAGAATGGAAAGTCAGGCTTTATTTTTAATCCAGAAGATATCGATTCTATGAGTGAAGCAGCTATTAAGATACTTTGCAATATGGATACCAGGGTAAAAATGGGTATTGAAGCAAGAAAAAGGGCAAAACTTTTTGACAGCAAATTAATAGTACCCAGGTATTTGAAATATTATGAAAAAATTTTAAATAGCTAATAAAATTTTAATTTGAAGTATTATTTTTATGTAATTTTTTATAAAATTATTTTAGGATAAGTATTATTAAAAATATAATAATAATTTAATATATTTATTGACTTTATAGAAAAAAGAAAATATAATTAAAAATATAATATATATACTATAGTTAATATATGAATTTAAAAAAATAGGGGTGAGGTAGCAATGAATAAAAAAATATTAAAATTGTTAGTTTTTTGTTTCATTTTAGTCTTTGTCTTAAGTTTTTCCAGTATTGCTTATGCTCAGGATACTACTGCTCAGGATACTACTTATGAGCTTACTTTTAAGGATAAGATGATTTTAACCGAACCTGCTGTATGCTATATCACAACTTATTATTATGCTTATGTGTATAATCCAAATACAACGAGCTGGAGTGAACTTTATTACTATGGTCCTCTCGGGGGAACAGGATTTTGTGTAAATCCTGATACCGGACATATATTCACAGCAGGACATGTAATTGACGTACCTTACGATGATATAAAATGGGCTATTTTAGATACGTATATTTTCGATTATTATCCTGACGAGTATTACGATTTAACTGACGGAGATTGGAATTGGATCTTTGATAATTATAAAGTACAGGGTGAAAGTGGACCAAATCCGGATAGGGAGGTTTGGGTTCAATTCAATACTGCAACTGCTGGACTTCCGGATAATCCTAATGAGAATTACATAAGAGCAGAAGTTATAGACTTCAGCCCGTGGGAACAGAGAGATTTAGCTGTACTTAAAATAACGCCTGTTACTGGAAATGCTCTATCCAGTATAATAATTGGTGATTCATCCATGCTTGAAGTTCAGGACAATATAACTATTATTGGTTATCCCTGGAATGCTGATATTAGCCTGGAAAGTGTTATGACTCCTACGTATGCGTCAGGAATAGTAAGTGCAAGAAAAATGGTTGGAGGAACCGAAGTACTTCAGGTTGATATGACAGCTGCTCCTGGGAACAGCGGGAGCCCCGTTTTAAATGAGAATGGAGAAGTAATTGGTATGCTAACAATGGGATCAAGTGAAAATGTTAATTTCCTTAGACCCAGCAATGATATAAAGGAAATGCTTAATAAAAATGGGGTTACAAATAAACTTGGGATGCTGGATGAAGAATTTGAAAAAGGAATGGTAATGTTCAGAGGAAAACATTACTCATTAGCTATAAATAACTTTAATGCTGTTTTAAATTTAAGTCAGAGGCATATTAAAGCACAGGAATATAGAGCTAAAGCACAGGAAGCAGTAAACAGGGGTGAAGATGTTCCATTAGTAGAAGAACCTCCTATAGAAGAGGAAGAGATTCAAGAGGTACCGGAAAAAGAAATGGGTGAGACTGAAGAAAGTGAGGCAGGGTCAGCAGCATTAGGCTTAACAATAATAATACTTGCTATAGTACTGCCAATATTATTTGTAATAATAATTGTGGTGGTTGTTGTGGTATTAGTGAAAAGAAGAAGTGCCCCAACCAAAACAGAAACTATGAGAGAAAAACCAGCCACTAAAGAAGGGAAGCCTAAAAAAGAAGAGTCTAAGGAAAAAGTAAAATATTGTCCATCTTGTGGAAATAAAATTGAGGAGGACCAGAAATTCTGTAGTAGTTGTGGAGGTAAATTGTCTTAAAGTAAATTTTTTAATTTAAAAAATAGGGTTCGAGTTAATAAAGCTTGAGCCCTGTTTTTTTTATTATTTTAATTGTTTTAGTAGTAT
>JAHIPJ010000183.1 GCA_018894445.1 Actinomycetota bacterium | reverse complement strand
GAGGTATTATCAGGAATTGGAAGAGGTTTAAGAACAAAAATTAATGCAAACATAGGAACATCTTCAGAGCATGCCAGTCTGGAAGAGGAAATAGAAAAATTAGATGTAGCCATTAAAGCCGGGACTGATACTATTATGGATCTAAGCACCAGTGGAGATATTGATAAAATAAGAAGAACTATCATAGACAGATCCTCTGTACCCGTAGGAACAGTTCCTATTTACCAGGCCGCTATTGAATTTGCAAAAAGGAAAGGTATTGTAAACATGACTGAAGATTATATTTTTGATGTAATCGAAAAACAAGCAGAAGATGGCGTTGACTTTATGACAGTACACTGTGGTGTAACAAGAGAAACTATAAAAAGACTAAGAAACCAGGGCAGGATCCTGGATATTGTAAGTAGAGGTGGTGCTTTTCTAGTTGAATGGATGATATATAATAAAAAAGAAAACCCACTTTTTGAAAATTATGATAGGCTGCTGGAAATAGCCAAAAAATACGATGTAACTTTAAGCCTTGGAGATGGGCTAAGACCCGGATGCCTGGCTGATGCCACAGACAGAGGACAAATACAGGAAACAGTAATTTTAGGAGAACTGGCAAAAAGAGCCCTAAAAGAGGGCGTACAGGTAATAATAGAGGGTCCCGGTCATATGCCCATTGACCAGATAGAGACAAATGTCTTGCTTGTAAAAAAGATTTGCAATAATGCACCTTTTTACGTTTTAGGTCCGCTGGTTACTGATATATCACCTGGTTATGATCACATTACAGGCGCTATCGGCGGAGCTTTAGCCGGTTACTGGGGCGCTGACTATCTATGCTATCTTACACCTTCCGAACATTTAAGATTACCCACAGTAGATGATGTTAGAGAGGGAGTTATAATTACCAGAATTGCAGCGCATGCAGCCGATATCGCAAAAGGGATCAGTGGTGCCATGGATAAGGATATAAAAATGGCAAGAGCAAGAAAAAAATTAAACTGGGAAAAACAGATAAGCCTATCTATAGACCCGGAAAAAGCAAGGCGGTACAGAAAAGAAAGTAAAATTACCGGTGACAAGTGTACGATGTGCGGAAAATACTGTGCAATTGATATAGTAAATAAATATTTTCGCCAGGATAAAGCAAGACATAAAGTAAAATGATATATCAAAATTAAAGAAGGAAAATAAAAATGGATATCTCTCAAATAGGCGGAGAATTTGCATTAATAAAAAGGCTTACAAAAAAGCCCGTCAGCAAAGACATAATCAAAGGCATAGGAGATGATACAGCTGTCATAAAAGTCGGGGATAAATATCTTACCCTCACTACAGATACCCTGGTAGATGGTGATCATTTTTCACTAAGATACTTTTCTCCCGAACAGGTTGGTAAAAAAGCAGTAGAAATCAATGTGTCCGATATAGGAGCTATGGGTGCAAAACCCAAATATTTTTTAGTTTCTTTAGTCTTACCGAAAGACATTGATGTTGAAATTATTGAAAATATATATAAAGGAATGCGACAAGTCGGCAGTAAATACCAAATCGAAATTATAGGCGGCAATATAACTCATGGCAAACAACTTATTATAGATATATGTATGATTGGAGAAGCAAAAAAAGAAAATCTCAAATTTCGTTCAGCCGCTAAACCAGATGATTGTATTTTAGTAAGTGGAGATTTAGGATCAAGTACAGCTGGCCTGCACCTATTTTTAAAAAATATAAAAGGTTTTGCAGAAGTAAAAAATAGACACCTCCAGCCAGAGGCAAAATTTCATAAAGTTGAGCCTTTCTTAAAATATATTAACGCAATGATTGATGTTTCCGATGGTCTTGCTTCAGATGTTTTAAGAATATGCGAGCAAAGCGATACCGGAGCTATTATTTATGCAGATTCAGTCCCTGTAAAATCAACAACAAAAAAAGCAGCAAAAATCTGCGAAAAAAACGCTTTAGATTTTGCTTTATATGGTGGAGAAGATTTTGAATTAGTTTACACAGTTTCAAAGAAAAATCTAAATAAAGTTAAAGGATTTTTAGTAGGAAAAATAACCAAAGAAAAGGGTGTTAGAATCTATAAAGAAGGCAAAGAGGAGCTCCTTACAAAGCATGGATATGATCATTTTTTAACAGAACTGACTTAATAAAAACCCAGGGGGAGCATAATTCTCCTTAAGAGATAACAGCATTATAAGAGAACTGCTTAAATGCCAGGGTAATGTAGATTGTGGTTGTGTATGAATAAAACGATAGCAACTTCCCCCTTAAAAATAAAATTCCGAAGGAATTTAAAAACTATGTTTTTTGAAAAACATAAGTGGTAACAACAACGTTGGCCCGGCGTTGGTATTTGACAAGGCCTTGATTTTTTTCTAAATTAAAATTAAAATTATGTCTAGACAAATTAAAAAATGTATAATTATTAAAAAGAGGTGATATTAAAGTGGCATATATGAATTTAAGCTTGGAGAAGGAAAGAGATCTAATATTAAAAAAAATAAAAATAAAAAAAATTAGAAATAATCTGGGTTTTTCACGGGCTAAACTTGCTCAAATTATAGGAATAAGTGATAAAAGTATTTACCGTTGGGAACATGAGGTTGATATAAAACCTCATTATGATTCAGCTTTAAGAATCTCAAAATTAAAGGAACTGGAAGAAAAACTTCTGGATACATTTACAAGAGAAAATGCAAAAAAATGGCTAAATACTCCAAATAGAGCACTTGGCAGCCGTACTCCTGTTAAAACAATATTTGCTGCTGAGACTCCGGAACAAGGAGTACAGATGATTATAGACCTCCTTGCAAATATGGAAAGTGGTGTTTTTACTTAAAACAGCAATCAGTAATCTTATTATAGACTACCTATGGCATCTAAACTTGTAGATTTCAAAGATAAACTAAAAAAAATCTCTCCTATTTCATTAGCAATCGAATGTTGCCGGGGATTTCGAAAGGGAAACAATCCTCTAAGCATAATTAATAGTCTCAATTCCAGCGGAAGATGGCATATAAAAGAAAAATTCGGCGCAATATATACAGGAGAATCCCAGGATATCTGTAGTGAAGAAATACTACGGCAATTTGAAGGGATAATTCCAAAGCCAGGAAATTCTCTTACAAGATCATTTATTAAAATCTCTTCTGCCTTAATATCAAAAGCCCTTGAAATATCTCCTGAAGGATTTTTTCTTACTACTTGAGCTTCTTCATATCCTTCTGTTAAAAGATATTTTCGTGCCTTTATAAATGCATTTTCTAAAATCTTTATAATTTCCATTTTACTAAGTTGTAGCTATTCAGTTTAATTATTTAAAAAACTTTTTATTTTTTCCTTTACCTTTTCATCTGTAGGCATTCTTGAGAGGGTAACCCACCTGTCTTTTCAGTAAGAATAGAAGAAGCCACAGATGCATATAACGATTTAACATTTTTAAATAAGTTTTATATTTCCTATTCCATTGTTATAATATCAACATAAATAATATAAAGGAATGCAAATGCAGCCAAAAAGATATATTGTGTGGTCAAAAAATAAAATTGACTTAAACGATAGCTGGCAGAGAAAATGGTACATTAAGCAAGT
>JAHIPJ010000182.1 GCA_018894445.1 Actinomycetota bacterium | reverse complement strand
GCGGTTTTGAATGTTGGAAAAACAAATAGAAACCGTGGAGGTGCTAAAGATGAAGATTAATAAGGCAAAACTAATCAGCTTATTAATTAGTGTCATGGCTCTTTTGTTAGCCGGTGGCGCTAAAGCTAGCTGGAAATAATATAAAGCAATAAAGGCCCACCGGCCTAATTTTATTTAAGTTTGAGGGGGATTATAAATTGTCGTCAAAATTAAAAATTTTTATTGTTGTAGTAACAGCATTAGCTATTGCCCTTTTTATATATTTAATACCTTCTTTACGTTCATTGTCCAATATATGGCCTGTTCTTGTTTTTTTTCTTGCCATATCTGTCTTCGCTGAATTTATTCCTGTTGATTTACCTATAGGAGGAGTTATAAGCATCGGTTTTCCCATAGATTTTGTGGTAATTTTAGTCTATGGACCGGCATTAGCAATGTTAATAACCGCTTTGGGCGCATTAATTGGCGAGGCGATAGAGAGGAAAAGATCATGGTATAAAATAATATTTAATACTTCTCAGTTTGCGTTAACTGCTGGGGTTGCCGGTCTTATATATCAATATACTGGTGGAATTATTGGTTTTCAAAATTTTTTTAAATTCATCGTTCCGGCTGCTTTGTGTGCCTTTATTTACTGTCTTATAAATTTAATATTAGTTACTATGGTTATATCCTTAGACCAAGGGAGTAGATTTACTGCAGTTTGGAGGACCAATTTTCAGGAAATATTACCCACTTATTTAGCAGAAGCCCCTTTAGGTTTCCTTATGGCCATTGTCTATGTTGAGGTCGGGATTTTTGGAATTTTACTCTTCTTCCTCCCCTTGTTATTAGCCCGCCGTTCTTTTGAATTATATACTAAGATGAGAAAAATGTATTTAGAAACTATTCGTGCTTTAGCAGCAGCCATTGATGCCAAAGACCCCTATACTAAAGGTCATTCAGAAAGAGTTACTCAAACTTCTGTAGCGTTAGCCCGAGAACTGAATTTATCTGAACGGGAGATTGAGAATATAGAATATGCAGCTTTACTGCATGATATAGGAAAGATTGGAATAGATGAAAGGATATTAGGCAAAGATGATGATTTAACCGGGGAAGAATTTAATAGAATAAAGGAACATACTATTACTGGAGCAAAAATTATAGAACCGGTAGAGTTTTTAAAAAATTCCTATAAGGCGATTTATCATCACCATGAAAAGTATAATGGCAAAGGTTATCCGGATGGATTAAAAAGTGAAGATATACCTCTATCTGCCAGGATAATTGCTGTAGCAGATGCCTATGATGCGATGGGTTCTGACCGTCCTTATAGAAAAAAATTAAGCCAAGATAAAATAATGAAAGAGCTAACAGAACAATCTGGTAAACAGTTTGACCCTGAAGTAGTTAAAGCTCTTATTTCGGTTCTTGATAGGGAAAGAGAAGAATAAATGTTATATGTCTATATTATAATTATTTCTATTATAATAGGACTGCTTCGCAATGGTAAGTTAAGCAGTTTGAGTCAGATTTCACTGAAAAGAATAGAATTAATACTATTAGCCTGTTTAATTCAGGGTGGGTTAATCTTTCTGGGGTCAAAAAAAATAAAATTTGTTCTTGATTACAGTTCTTATATGATAATTTTCTCTTATATTGTGCTCCTATTGGCAGTCTGGTATAATAAGACATTAAAAGGAATGAAGATTATCGCACTGGGAATAATACTTAATTTTATAGTTATTGTGGCTAATGCCGGACATATGCCGGTGATGTTAAGCGGTTTATATAAAGCAGGATTAGATAATTTTGCTCTTGCGTTAAAAGAAGGTACTTATGTTACCCATACTCTGATAACTGAAAAGACCTTATTTAGATTTTTAGCTGATGTTATTCCATTGTCTCCCCCTTTCCCTGATCCTTCAGTGGTAAGTGCGGGAGATTTTTTAATGTTTTATGGGGTGTTCAGTTTAATTCAAAATGCAATGTTAGAGAAATATCAGAATCCAGAAGACAGAAGCCAGAATCCAGAAGAGAAAGAACAGAAGTCAGAAGCCTAATTCGTATAGAGTATCGCGTAAAATAGAAATAAAAAGATGTAGGGGCAGACCTTGTGTCTGCCCGTAATGAGGAATGTGTAGGGGCTCGATTCATCGAGCCCGCTAGAAAAATTACCAGAAAAACTCGGGTCGGAT
>JAHIPJ010000181.1 GCA_018894445.1 Actinomycetota bacterium | reverse complement strand
GCCAGGGATTTCTGATGAAAAAGTATTGGATATTGCTAATAAAGAATCAGCGGTACTTATAACTGCCGATAAAGATTTTGGAGAATTGGTTTTTCGTTAAAATAGAGTAACTTCAGGTATCATTCTTATAAGGCTTGCCGGGTTACAACCAGATATCAAGGCAGCTATTACAGCAGCTGCTATAGAAGAACACCGGGAAGAAATTAGTAATAATTTTATGGTTATTACACCAGAAACAGTAAGAATAAGAAAAAAAGACCTATTTTAGGCTAAATATTTTAAACTATAGATTCATATCCTTTTATTATTTTTATTATAAGAGTATCTGCAAAAAAGAAGGCACTCCTCCTATTAATTATATTGTAAGGGGCTTTGAGCGTTACTCTAATAAATATTTCAATTTATTGGATTTTAAAATAAAAAAAATATTCAAAAAAGCGTTAATTATAAGAGATGAAGAATAAAAGATTTAATCATTATAAGTTCACTTTTTAAGTCCAAGGAGGGATTTTATGGAAATTCAGGAAAAATATAAATTTGGGGGCTGGAAGAACTGTATCCGTATGACCAATGGGGAAGTAGAAATAATAATTACCACTGACGTGGGACCAAGGATTGTTCGTTTTGGATTTGTGGGAGACCAGAATCTATTTAGAGAGTTTAAGCAGCAACAGGGAAAAACAGGCGGAGATAAGTGGCTGATATACGGGGGGCACAGGCTCTGGCATGCGCCTGAAGTAAAACCCCGCACATATTTTCCCGATAATAATCCTGTGAATTATAACTGGAATGGGAAAACTCTCAGGCTTATTCAAAGTATCGAGGCCACAACTGGCATTCAAAAAGAAATGGAAATAAATCTGGGATCAAACAATAATAATGTCAGGATTTTACATAGACTGGTTAATAAAAATCTATGGGGGATAGAAATAGCGCCGTGGGCACTTTCAGTAATGGCACAGGGTGGAAGAGCGATAATACCCCAGGAGCCTTATCAATCCGGGGAAGAAAATCTTCTTCCAGTACGTCCCCTGGTACTCTGGTCTTATACGGAAATGAAGGATCCCAGATTTATCTGGGGAACAAAGTTTATCCAGGTAAAGCAGAATCCTAATGCAAATACTTACCAGAAAATTGGCGTTTTAAATACACTCGGATGGGCAGCATATTACCTTGACGGGCAACTTTTTGTAAAAAGGTATAATTACAATCCGGAAGCCAGGTATCCTGATTTTGGGGTAAATACAGAAATTTATACTAATCCAGAAATACTGGAGGTTGAAACACTTGGAGGTATGAAAAAAGTGCCTCCCGGGGAATCTGTTGAACATGTTGAAAACTGGTTTTTATTCAAAGCCACACTGAATGAGGATGAAGAATTTCTGGAAAGCGAGTTAACCCCCATAATACAGGAGACAGACGCAAAATTTTAAAGGATTATTAGTTTTTGATAGTTTAGACTGCTGAAAAAGGGTACGAATTATTATTACGGATTGTTGTAACTTCTTACTACCTTTATAATTTCTCTTATATGCTCGGGTGTACTTCCGCAGCATCCTCCAACTATTGACGGCTTATAAGGAAGAAATTTCTCTATATTGGAAGCCATGATTTCCGGAGTCTCGTTGTATATGGTTTTACCTTCTACTAGCATCGGTAGTCCGGCATTGGGCTGAAAGATAAGCCTGGCTTCTGCATTAGCTTCTCTCATTTTTTTAACCATATTTAACATTGCAGCCGATCCTATACTGCAGTTTGCTCCTACAATATCACTGCCGGCATTAATTAAAATTTCTACCACATCTTCTGCTTTGTTGCCCATCAGGGTTACGCCATTTTCACCAAAGGTAAGGCTGCAGGCAATAGGTATGTCTTTTGATATTTTTCTGGTTGCTTCAATTGCGGCTAAAGCTTCATTTAAGTCCATTATGGTTTCGATTATTATCAAATCCACTTTTTTACCTATCAGTATTTCTGCCTGCTTTGAAAATGCGCTAACGGCATCTTCATATTTTAAGGTACCTACGGGCTCCAGCAGTTTTCCTAAAGGCCCTATATCGCCGGCAATAAATAAGGGCTTCTCATCTCCGGATTTAGACCTGTATATGCTTAAAGCTTCTTTTGCGGCATTTACTGCATTCTCGTTTATTTTTTTTATTTCATTCTCCAGACTAAAAGACTCAAGTTTGATGGGAGTAGAACCAAAGGTATTGGTTTGAATAATATCTGAGCCTGCTTCAAGAAAACTTAGATGAGTATCTATTATCTTTCTAATATTGTTGTTGTCTATGTTTAATGAATCAGGGTATTCGGAAATACCGGCTGAAAGCAGAGTTGTTCCCATACCCCCATCGCTAACAAGAATTTTTTTATCGATAATATCTAACAGTTTTATTTTGTTGATATTGTTGTCTTTTATCATTTATTTCTTCTTTGCCATCTTGTTTTTTTAAGCATTTTTTTATGCTTTTTCTTTCTCATTTTTTTTCTTCTCTTTTTAATAACTGAACTCATAATACTTCCTTAAAGGTTAGTGTCTTTATAAAATAAAAAATTTTCTTATAGATTTTTAAAAATGTTATTCTTATAACAGGTAAGCTATTATACCAGAAATAATTCTGTTATTACATTAATAACTTAAAAAAATTTAATGCAAAACTGGAATATTTGTAGCCAATGCCATGGTTGATTTACCAAAATGGCCTTTAATATTTATCAGAAATATAATTAAAAAATGAATTTCTATTGACATACAATATATAGTGTATTAGTATATAAAGTACACAATATAGTGAGCTAATCAGCTTAATTTATTGAATTGTTTAATTATAAATTTGGAAGTATTAATTAATGGAAAACATTAAAAAATCCGATAATAAAAAAATTCAGTATAATTATTACTTCAATAAAAAAACCAATCTATCAGAAAATGCCATAAAAGTTCTGGAAAGAAGATATTTAAAAAGAGATGAAGGTGGAGTCCTGCTGGAAAAACCCATAGATATGTTTGTAAGAGTTGCCAGAAATATAGCTTCTGCAGAAAAGAAGTATGGTAAAACAGAAGAAGAAGTAAAAGGGATTGAAAAGCAGTTTTTTAATATTATGACAGACCTTGATTTTCTTCCAAATTCTCCGACGCTTATGAATGCCGGGAAAGAACTTCAGCAATTGGCTGCCTGCTTCGTTCTTCCGGTAGGTGACTCTATGAATGATATTTTTGAAGCACTGAAGGAAACTGCACTAATCCAGAAATCGGGCGGCGGGGTCGGGTATTCATTTTCCAATATAAGACCAAGAAATGATGTAGTTCTTTCCACCAAAGGGGTTTCAAGCGGTCCCATATCTTTTATGACTGTTTTTAATGCTGCAACTGATACTATAAAGCAGGGTGGAACAAGGAGAGGCGCAAATATGGGGATACTGAGAGTAGACCATCCTGATATTTTGGATTTTATTACATCAAAAGATAATAATGAAAAATTGACTAATTTTAATATCTCTGTTGGAGTGACCGAAACATTTATGAGAGCAGTTGAGAATGATGACGAATATGAGATTATAAACCCGAGAACTAAAGAGGTGGTGGATAGGTATAGAGCAAAGGAAGTGTTCGGTAAAATTGTTGAACATGCGTGGAAGAATGGTGATCCTGGTATTATATTTCTGGATAGGTTAAATAAAGACAACCCTACCCCAAATTTAGGACAGATTGAAAGCACCAATCCGTGCGTTTCGGGTGAAACTTTAATTTCTACTGACAGAGGTTTTATTAAGGCCAGGGATTTATATGAGAGAGTTAAAGCTGGCGAACATGTAAAAATACTTTTTGACAGGAGAGCTCTGGAATATAAGGTTTCAAAGGAGTTTGCAGATAAAAATTTAGATATTTTGGAAAGTGGAAATACAAAATCCTGGAATAGAGGCAAAAAGGATATCTACAAGCTGGTTACCTATTCGGGTTATGAACTTGAAGCTACCGCAGATCATAAAGTGTTAACTACTGATGGATATAAAAAGCTTATAGAACTTACAAAAGATGATAAGGTTTTAATTCAGCCCATGGGTAGATTTCCGTTAGATAAAAAAATATTTAATAATGGAAAAGTTAAAGAATTAAATAATTTTACCAAAAGAAAGACTCTTAACCTGCCTGAATATTGGTCCGGTGAGCTTGGAGAGATTTTAGGGTGGCTGATTGGTGATGGCTGGCTTAGAAATGACAGGGTTGGATTTACTTTTGGGTATGAAGATAAAAAACTTTCTTCATATTTTAACCAGATAATAAGAAAGTGGTATAACTGTGATATAAAGGAAATAATAAGAGAAAATGGAGTAATTCATCTCTCGTATCATTCAAAGGGGTTTATTGAGTTCTTTAAAGAATTAGGAGTAAAAGTGTGTACTTCCTGCGACAAGGAAGTTCCTGTGAGTTTACTCAGTGCTACAAAAGAAGCTGCAGCCGGGTTTTTAAGAGGAATTTTTAGCTCAGATGGCAATATTGATAATACGGACGGAACTATAAAGATTACCTCATCTTCTGAAAAATTATTGAAGGGCGTTCAAATGCTGTTACTGAGCCTGGGAATTAAATCCAATATTTTAACCAGAAGATATTCTTTTTCAAAGAACTTTTCTTATGTTAATAAGAATGGGGAACAAAAAAGCTATAGAGCCAAGAATGATAATTACTACGAATTATTCATATCGGGAGGCATATCCAAGAAAAGATTTCAAAAGGAAATAGGTTTCCTACTGGAAAGAAAAGAGAACTTACTGCGTTCCTTTAAATTTGAAAAGCTTTCTTCTGATAATTACTATAATAAATTTATTGATCGGGTAGAAGAGGTAAAATATACAGGAAAGAAAGAAGTTTTTGATTTTAATGAACCTATAAGCAATTCTTATATTGCCAATGGAGTTGTGGTTAGAAACTGCGGCGAGCAGCCCCTGCTGCCCTATGAAGCATGCAATCTGGGATCCATAAATCTGGCACATATTGTAAAAGAGGAAGAGGGCATAAAAAAAGTAGATTATGATAAATTAAAAAAGATTGTCCACATAGCAGTGAGGTTCCTGGATGATGTCATTGATATGAGCAGGTACCCGCTGGAAAAAATAAGGGAAATGGCACATGGGAATAGAAAAATAGGCCTGGGGGTAATGGGATACGCCGATCTGCTTATAATCCTTGGCATTCCCTATAATAGTGAAGAAGCTCTGGAACTTGCACAGAGGGTTATGAGTTTTATTCAGGATGAATCCAAAAACGCATCAAAAGAACTGGCAAAAGAAAAAGGAGTATTTCCAAACTTTAAAGGAAGTATATATGATAGCCCTGATGGTTATGAAATTAGAAATGCGACAACTACAACCATTGCTCCTACCGGGACTTTAAGTATTATTGCTGACTGTTCAAGCGGGGTGGAACCACTGTTCGCAATATCATTTGTTAAAAATGTTATGGATAATGACAGACTGGTGGAAGTTAATAAATACTTCAGAGAAGTGGCAATTAATGAAGGATTTTATAGTGAAGAGGTGATGGAAAAGATAGCTGAAAAGGGCAATTTAAAAGATATTGACGAAGTTCCTTCAGAATTTAAGAGAATATTTGTTACAGCGCATGAGATATCTCCAAAATGGCATGTAAGAACTCAAGCTGCTTTTCAAAAATTTGTAGATAATGCGGTCTCAAAGACGGTTAATTTTCCCAGTAGTGCTACGGTTCAGGATGTAGAAGATGTATATATGCTGGCTTACAGGTTAGACTGTAAAGGCATAACTATATTCAGGGATAAGAGCAGAGGTACCCAGGTACTCCAGGTGGAAGGAAAGAAAAAAGGTAAAGAAAAAAAGGTAAAAGCTGGTGCTGACGGGAAAGAAACAAAAAAAAGAGTAAAAAGTTATCCGGAGGAAGAATCAAAAGAGGAGGGAAAAGAAAAAGAGGTAAAATTAAAACCCAGGCCAAGACCGGAGGTTACCAGTGGTATGACCAAAAAATATAAAATAGGGAATTGCGGGAAACTTTATGTAACTGTAAATTCGGATGAAAACGGCATCTGTGAAGTATTTATCAATACCGGTGAAGAGGGATGCACTGCCTTGACTGAAGCTGTGGGCAGGCTTATAAGTATTGCCATCAGGTCGGGTATTGATATTGAGTCAGTAAAGAAACAGGTAGAAGGAATAAGATGTATAACCTGCATTGCTGATGCAGAAACCCATGTCCTTTCCTGCCCGGATGCAATGGGAAAAGCCATAGACTTTTATTTGAATGGATCTAATAAGTTTGATTTAGGTATAACAAGTGGTCCCAGGTCTATTATGATATGTCCGGAGAATGGCTGCGGGGGTATAATGGAACCTGAAGGGGGCTGCTATGTTTGTAGAAACTGCGGTTTCTCCAAGTGTTCTTAATTTATTCTTTTAGTCTTTCAGAATATTTTCAAGAGATGACTTGTATATGTTATAATCACCTTTAGAAAATAAGACCATTCTTACAAGTTCAATTTCTGCATGTTTTTCCAGGAAACCGGTAATAGTTTTGAGAGCAATTATCGAAGCTTCCTTTACAGGGTAGCCAAAAATCCCGGTGCTTATTGAAGGAAATGAAACACTTTTAATTTTATTTCGGGAAGCTAGAAGTAAGCAGTTTTTATAGCAGTCTTTAAGATATTCCGGGTCACTTATACTGTTGCTGTAAACAGGACCGACAGTATGAATGGCATATTTCGCTTTAAGATTGTATCCCCTGGTCAGTTTTGCTTCACCTGTATTGCATCCTCCGAGAGTTTTACATTCTTCCCATAACTGCGGTCCTGCTGCTCTATGGATGGCGCCTGACACGCCTCCTCCGGGAGAGAGCCTTCTATTTGCTGCGTTGGCTATTGCTTCTGTACCCTGAATGGTTATATCTCCATTGGACAGTTCCAGAATTGAATTTCCAATTTTGTATTTAGTAGTCATAGGTATTTTTTTTTTAATTATATTAATGTTTTTATCATCAAGCAAGGAAATTTGGCTTTATAAATTCATTAAGGATTAAAGTGGAAGTAGTCATCCTTAAAGAATATTAATTATCACTGAAAGATTTGAATACTATAATTTTACTATTGAAAATTATAAGTGATTACAATATAATAAAAGTGTAATCATAATGTAAATTAATGGTATATTTATAAAGCAAGGAAAATGATCAGAACTCAAATACAATTAACTGAAAAACAGTATAAAATGCTGAAAGATATTTCTGCAAAGAAAAATATTTCTGTCGCTGGAGTTATAAGGGAATGTGTAAATTATTACTCTGCCAGTAAATGTCTGGTAAGTGACGAAGAGAAATATAATAAAGCAATAAATTCAATAGGAAAATTTAAATCAGGGGAAAAAGACATTTCAATTAAACATGACAAATATTTAGCTGAAGACTTCAAGAAATGAGTATATTCATAGATACAAGTGCATTTTTTGCGATTCTAGATTCCGGGGATGAATTTCACAAAGAATCCAAAGATACCTTTTTAAGGCTGATAGGAGACAAAGAAATATTTCATAGTTCTAATTATATAACAATTGAAACTATAGTATTGGTTCAGAATAGGTTAGGTCTGGATGCAGTTAGAGCATTTCAGGATGATATAGTTCCAATTATAAATATTCATTGGATAGATGAAAGAATTCATAACATAGCTGTTAGCAGTTTGTTGATTGCCCGCAGAAAAAATATTAGTTTTATCGACTATACCAGTTTTGAATTAATGAGGCTTCTTGGGTTAAAAAAAGTTTTTACTTTTGACAAACATTTTGAAGAACAGAGTTTTAAATTATTGCCCTGATGATAATTGTCAGGACTGGTTACTGGTATAAATTCTTCTTTTTTTATAGATTAATTCGTTTACAAAATTAATGATTAGAACCGGTATAACCGAGCTTGCTATAATAAGCAGCCAGTGGTATAGGCTCAGGCTGGCTGTTTTAAACACATTCTGCAGCAATGGAATATAAATTATTCCGATTTGAAGCAGAACGGATACAATTATTGCGAGATTAAGATATTTATTTTCAAAAATATGCCTTCTGAATATACCTTTATTTTCAAACCTGAAATTGAATGCATGGAGGAGCTGGGTTATCACCAAAGTGGTAAAAACAGAAGTCTGAAAGATTTCCCGGTCGTGGAGGAGATTATGGTTATTGAAAAATAGAGGACCGGCAAAGTAAATAAAAAGTGCCCCGGAAGTTAAAACCAGTCCCTGCCATAAAATCATTATAAGCCCTCTTCTGCTTAAAATCTGTTCCTTTCTTTTAGAAGCCTTCCTGTCCATAATATTTTTTTCAGGCGGGTCTATTCCCAGTGCCATTGCCGGAAGACCGTCAGTTATAAGGTTCATCCACAGGATTTGTACCGGCACCAGTGGTATGTAAAGGAGCCCTCTTTCTCCGGTAATAATGTAGAATATATAATCCCCAATTACTATGGAAATAAACATAAGAAGCACTTCTGAAATATTGCACGACAGCAGGAATAATATAAATTTTTTAAGGTTATCATATATTACTCTTCCCTGTTTTACAGCCTTTACTATGGTTGCAAAATTATCATCGGTTAGAATCATATCACTTGATTCTTTACTCACATCGGTTCCAACAATACCCATAGCCACACCGATATCAGCCTTTTTTAGCGATGGAGCATCATTTATTCCGTCGCCTGTCATAGCCACAATATGATGGTTTTTCTTTAAGGCTTCCACAATGCCGACTTTATTTGAAGGTGAAACCCTGGCAAAGATTCTTATATATTCTATTTGTTTTTCAAGTTCCTCTTTAGTCATTAAATCAAGTTCTGCACCATCGATAATCTTATCTGCAGGACCAAGTATTCCCAGCTCTTCTCCAATAGCCCTGGCGGTTAGTTTATGGTCTCCGGTTACCATAATGATTTTAATATTGGCTCTCTTGCATTTTTCAATGGCATCATATACTTCCGGCCGCGGTGGATCGATCATTCCTACTATACCCAGATATACCAGATCTTCTTCCACCTTTTTTATTTTTTCTTCGTCAGGGAGACTATCAAGATACTTGAAAGCAAAAGCCAGATTCCTCATTGCTTTGCCGGCAAGTGTATGATTATTTTCAATGATTTTTTCTTTATCAGAATCAGTTAAATTTTCTATTCTATCATTTTTAATTATTCTGGTGCATTTCCCTGCAATTACCTCAGGAGCTCCCTTTGAAAAGAGTATATATCTTTGGTTACGGTGATTATCACTGGTTGATATTTTACTGATAGTGGTCATCATCTTACGTTCAGAATCAAAAGGTTCTTCCAGTATTCGTGGATAATCTTTTTCTAATTTGTTTTTATCTATTGAATAAAAACTGCCCAGTTCAATAAGTGCGGCTTCTGTAGGATCTCCGGTAATCTGCCCGGTTTCCTTATTTATGTAATATGCATCATTACATAAAACAGCATTATCAATTAAAAGTTTCAATGCTCTATCGCTGTCTAAATTCTCTACAGTTAAGGTTTTTTTATTGCTATTGCTGTCTGCCTTATTATATTTTTCGATGAAATTATTATAATCTTTAACCTCTTTCAAGCCTGAATAGATTCTGCGCACCATCATCTTATTTTTGGTGAGGGTTCCGGTTTTATCAGTACAGATAACGGATACACTACCGAGAGTTTCAACAGAGCTTAATTTTCTGACTATAGCATTATTCTTTGCCATTCTCTGAACGCCAAGCGCCAGAGATACAGTAACTATAGCTGGCAGTCCTTCAGGTATGGCAGCAACTGCCAGCGCTACTGCAACAAGGAGCATCTGGGCAACTGAATTACCTTTTAGTATCCCAGATAAAAAGACAATCGCGCTTACTGCCAGGCATATTATACCGATCTTTTTACCAACAGTTTTTAATTCAATCTGAAGAGGGGTAAGCTCCTCTTCTTCCTGAACCATGCTTGCTATTTTTCCAATTTCAGTATTTTGACCTGTGCCTGTAACCACTGCAGTGCATCTTCCCTTGGTAATAGCAGTAGCACTAAAGAGCATATTTTTTTTATCACCAAGGGGAATATTTACTTTACTTAAGGGTGTGGTTATTTTATTGACTGGTAGTGATTCACCGGTAAGGATTGATTCATTAGCCTGCAGGTTTACCTGGCTTAAAATTCTGCAATCTGCCGGTACAAGGTCACCCGTAGTTAATTTGATAATATCACCGGGCACCAGTTTTTTAGAATAAATACTGCTTTCCTGGCCATCTCTTATAACCATAGCGTCGGGGGAAGCAAGCTCTTTAAGAGCCTGAAGGGCTCTTTCAGCCCGGAATTCCTGGACAAAGCCTAAGACCGAATTTATTACCAGTATAATCAGTATTACTATTGCATCGGTGATCTCCCTTATAATTATACCGGAGATGAAAGCAGCAGCAATAAGTATCCATATCATAAAGTCATTAAACTGGGAGACGAATATTCTGAAGGGTGTCCTTCCTTTTTTTTCTTCCAGTTCATTATAGCCATAGGTACTAACCCGGTCTTCTGCCTCTTTTTTACTTAAGCCGGTTTTAATATTGATCTTTAGGGTTTTTACAACTTCTTCGATGGACTTTGTGTGCCATGATACTTCATTGGAAGAAACAGGATTCAGCCCAGGTTTGTAAGTTTTACTTTTTATTTCTATTCCCCCTTTTTCTATTTATCCGCCAATCACAGAACTGATAAAACTCCAGGTTGCCAGATATTAAAGCATACATGCAAAAGTGATTGACACTCTCCATGCCTAAAAGCGAGAGATTCTCAGTTCATCGCAGAAACTTTAGTTTCTGCTCCCTGAAGGCTCTGCCCGAGCCTTAAAATATTTAAAGCGGAATTATAATCACGGTCTATGACCAGTCCACAGGAGCAATTATGAACACG